>JABWAK010000012.1 GCA_013361065.1 Bacteroidota bacterium | reverse complement strand
CTCCAAGACGGAACTGGAGGACCTCTATCTTCCCTACAAGCCGAAGAAACGGACCCGTGCGACCATTGCGAAGGAGAAGGGACTCGAACCGCTTGCGGAATGGATCAAGAGCAAGAACGACCCCAAATCGAAACGGGTGAACCTGGAGAAGGAAGCGGAGAAGTACCTTTCCAAGAAACTGGAAGTGAAGACGGTGCAGGAAGCGCTCGCCGGCGCGGCGGACATCCTCGCCGAGGAGGTCTCCGAACAGGCGGTCTACCGCCAGCATATCCGCGAACATCTGCTCACCGAAGGGACCTTCGTCTCCACCATCGACGAGAAGAAATTCCCGGTCGGCACCACCAAATACGAGATGTACCGCGATTACAAGTTCAAGGTGAAGGACATCCAGCCGCACAACATGCTCGCCATGCGCCGCGGCGAGGCGGAAGAGGTGGTCTCCTTCTCCATCCAGTTCAGCGAGGAGTTCGTGCAGCAGTACCTGGAGTCGATGGAATCGAAGTCAACCATCGATGCGGTCCGCGCCTTCTACTCCGCCATGCTGAAGGATGCGTTCGACCGGCTGATGAAGAACACCATCATCAGCGAGGTCCGTCTCGCCAAGAAGGAGGTCGCCGACCTCGAGTCCGTGAAGACCTTCGAAGCGAACATCCGCGAGATGCTCCTCGCCTCCCCCGCCGGCATGAAGCCGACGCTCGGCGTGGATCCCGGTTTCCGCACCGGCTGCAAGCTGGCCGTGATGGATGAGACCGGCAAGTTCAGCGAGTATGTGGCGGTGTTCCCCCACACCTCCGGCGAGGCGCAGCGCGAGAATGCGAAGAAGACCGTCCAGAAGATGATCGAGAAGTACAACATCGAACTGATCGCCATCGGCAACGGCACCGCCAGCCGCGAGACGGACGAGTTCATCGCCGAGGCGCTGAAAGGGATCAAGCGGAAACCGGTGAAGGTGATCGTGAACGAATCGGGCGCCTCCATCTACTCCGCCAGTCAGGTGGCGATCGACGAGTTCCCGGACCTGGACATCACCGTCCGCGGCGCCATCTCCATCGGCCGCCGCCTGCAGGACCCGCTTGCCGAGCTGGTGAAGATCGATCCCAAGTCGATCGGCGTGGGACAGTACCAGCACGATGTGGACCAGAAGCTGCTCAAGAAGAAACTGGAAGAGACCGTCACCAGCTGCGTGAACTACGTCGGCGTCGACCTGAACATGGCCTCCAAGGAACTGCTCAGCTACGTGGCCGGCATCAACGCGCCGCTGGCCAAAAGCATCGTGGAGTACCGGAATGAGAACGGCGCGTTCAAGAGCCGCAAGGAGCTGACCAAGGTGCCGAAGTTCGGTCCGAAAGCGTTCGAACAGGCGGCCGGCTTCCTCCGCATCCGCAACGGCAAGAATCCTTTGGACGGTTCCGGCGTGCATCCCGAAAGCTATCCGATCGTGGAGAAGATCCTCACCGATGTGAAGCTCTCGTTCGACGAGGTGATGAAGAATCCCGCCGCGCTGGAGAAACTGGATATCAAGAAATACGTCACCAAGACCGTCGGCGAACCGACGCTGCGGGATATCATCGCCGAGCTGAAGAAACCGGGACGCGATCCGCGGGCGGAGTTCAAGTATGCCACGTTCAAGGAAGGCATCAAGGAGATCTCCGATCTGAAACCGGGGATGGAACTGGAAGGGATCGTTACCAACGTGGCGAACTTCGGCGCGTTCGTCGACATCGGCGTGCATCAGGACGGACTCGTGCATATCTCCCAATTGGCGGACCGCTACGTGGAGGATGCGAAGAGCGTCGTGAAAGTGGGACAGATCGTGAAGGTGCGTGTGATGGAGGTGAACGAGCAGCTGAAGCGCATCGCTCTCAGCATGCGCTCCCAGCAGAGTATCGCAGCTAAAGGAAGCGGCGGCGGCGGTCGGGGGAACTTCGGCGGGGCGGCTCCCCGCAAAGAACCGTACGTGGAGAAGAGTTACTCCCTTGAGGACCTCCGCGCCAAATTCGGCCGCAAGACCGAAGAATCAAAACCGGCGCCGGAGCCGAAAAAGAAATAGACACAACAACGACGATCGACGGTGACTGTCTCCACTTGCGAATGCTATTATATAGGTGACAGTCACCGTCTCAATAGCACTCACCCAAAGACCGCAGAGACGATAATGTAGGACGGAATGGTATCCCGTCTACAAACTAAAATCCGTGAGCCCGGACTTCAGTCCGGGCTCATGCGACACCCCTCACCATCTTCATTCAGTCGGTGACAGTCACCATCGCTCACCTGTCCAATACTGGACACATTCCTCCCCCGTTCACATTCCTGCAGTTACGAATTCTCATGGAATCTTCCCTTTAAGGGATTGGCATACCGGTTGCGTACAGAACGGCATCCACACCTTTCCATTCACGATCAGACTGCCATGAGACCGACATTTCCATACTGCTTCCTCCTCTTCCTTCTTCCATTCTCTTCCCTGTTCGCTCAGGAACCTCACCCGATCGCCCCGTCCGAGATCCATACGCGTCTCGGCTCACAGATCTCCAAAGCGGTCGAGACGATGAATCAGGAGAAGAAACGCTCCGGACATGAATCCACGCCAAAGGACATCACTGTTTTCGTCACCGACAAGCCGGTCGCCCCTGCCGCGCACGCCGAACAAGAGGATGACCGGAGCATCGTCTCCAATCTCAACCGGCTCTCCGAAGGGAACAAACGGTTCGTCTCCGGCACCCCGAAACGGAAGGAAGTGGCGGCACAGCGCAGGGAGACCGTGAACGGACAGCATCCCTACGCGATCGTCATCACCTGCAGCGATTCCCGTGTCCCGCCCGAGATGATCTTCGATGAATCGGTCGGTCAGCTCTTCGTCATCCGGCTTGCCGGGAATGTCGTCGATTCCCTGGCGCTGGGAAGTGTGGAATATGCGGTCGAACATCTGCATGCGCACACGCTGCTGGTGCTCGGCCATGAGTCCTGCGGCGCCGTGAAGGCCGCCGCGGAAGGAGGACACCTCCCTCCGAACATCGCCGCCATCACCCGCCGCATCGAACCGGCGGTGGCCGCAGCAAAAGCCCGCAGCATCACCGGTCCCGCTCTGATCAACGAATGCGTGAAGGAGAACGTCCACGAACAGATCCGCCGGACCATGAAGAACAGCTCCATCCTTTTCGACGCCATGGTCAAAGGCGAACTGCTCGTCCTGGGCGGCATCTATGACCTTGCATCCGGCAAGGTCCGCTTCCTCACCGGAAATTGACCGTCACACGATCCCTCCGCATGTTCCGGGGGGAAGGGAAAATCATCATTTGTTTTTTCCTTCCCCCTTTTGTATTTTCATTAAACCACAGGTCACCATCCCGCATTCTTCACTGTCGGTTTACTCAAGTTCCAGGAACTCTCCATTGTGCGTCCGGCACCGCCGGAACGCCGTTCTATGTTTGTGTATGACCGGAACCGGACACGACGTTAAGCGCTATCAGAGGACGAAACTGATCGTTTCCCTCGCCGGCGGGTTCGTCTCCTTCGCGTTCACCCTCTTCCTGCTCGCTTCCGGCATCACCCGGCAGTTCGAACAGGCGGCATTCGCGCTCACACCGAACATCTATCTTGCCCTGCTCCTCTTCTCCCTGTTCTTCGGTACCGTGAGCAGCGCTGCGTCGCTCCCCTTCAGTTTCTTCTCCGGGTTCATCCTGGAGCACCGGTACGGCATGTCCAACCAATCCTTCGCACAATGGTGCTGGGAAGGATTCAAAGGGATGCTCATCTCCCTTCCCATCATGCTGCCGCTGGCATTGCTCGGCTATTTCTTCCTGGTGACATTTGACGCTCTCTGGTGGCTGCCGGTCGCCGTGATGGTCTTCATCGTCTCCATCGGATTGTCGCGCATCGCACCCGTGCTCATCCTTCCGCTCTTCTATACACTGACGCCGCTGGAGGATTCGCCGCTCAAGGAACGCATCCTGCAGCTCGTTCGCTCCACCGGTATGACCGTGGAGGGGATCTACACCTTCAATCTGAGCAAGACCACCAAGAAGGCGAACGCGGCGTTCACCGGCATCGGACGCTCCAAACGGATCCTGCTCGGCGATACGCTGATGGAGAACTTCACCCCGGACGAGATCGAGACGGTCTTCGCGCATGAACTCGGTCATTACACCCACGGCCATATCTGGAAAGGGATCGTCACCGGGACGCTCAGCATCTTCATCGGACTCTTCCTGACCTCGCTGGCATACGATGCATCGCTGTCATGGTTCGGCTTCACCGCCGTCACACAGCTGGCCGCGCTCCCGCTGCTCACGCTCTGGCTGGGGCTCTACTCGCTCGTCACCTCCCCGCTCTCGAACACCCTCTCCCGCCGGCACGAATTCGAGGCGGACCGCTATGCGGTGGAGCGGACCGGCAACAGACCGGCCTTCGTTTCCACAATGAACAAACTTGCCTCCATGAACCTGGCGGACCGTACGCCGCATCCGCTCGTGGAGTTCCTCTTCTACAGCCATCCATCCATTGAAAAGCGGATCGCCGCCGCGGGAGGTACCGTATGAGATGGGCCATCACCGTCATCCGGCTGCTGCTGATCGCCGTCACCTGCGTTCCGTTCTCGCTGGTCGCGCTCGCCTCCGTGGCGGTGGACCGCTCCGGCAGGACCTACTTCTGGTGCGGCCGTAACTGGACGAAATTCTCCCTCTGGGTCTGCCGCATCCGCCTGAAGATCACCGGTCTGGAGAAGGTCGATCCGTACGGCAACTATATCCTCGTAAGCAATCACGCCAGCGGATTCGACATCCCGGTGATGATGAATACCTTCCCGCACATCCGCATCATGTTCAAGAAGGAACTCTCCTACATCCCCATCTGGGGACAGGCGCTGCGCTGGGGATTCCACATCATGGTGGACCGGGGGAAAGGGACCGAAGCGATGAAGAGCCTGGACCGCGCCGCAAGCGACGTCCGCTCCGGCGGACAGGTGCTGCTCTTCGCGGAAGGGACGCGGACGCGGGACGGTAAGCTGCTCCCGTTCAAACGGGGAGCATTCTCGCTGGCGGCGAAATCGGGCGTGCCGCTCGTACCGGTGACGATCAACGGCAGCTTCCGTATCCTGCCGAAAGGATCGTTCGATATCCGTCCGTCGCAGATCGAAGTGGTCATCAGCGACCCGATCCCGACGAAAGAGATCACCACGCGCGAACAGGAAGTGAAACTGATGAACGATGTCCGGGAGATCATCGCAGCGAACTATCGGGAAGAGGTCTGATCATGGCAGTGACCATCAAGGATGTGGAACATATCGCGAAGCTGGCGAAACTGGAATTCTCCGATGCGGAGAAGGAGAAGTTCACGCATCAGTTCAACGATATCCTGAAGTACATGGAGCAGCTCAATACGGTGGATACCGCGAATGTGGAACCGCTCTCGCAGGTGATCGACCTGCAGAACGTCTTCCGCGAGGATGCCGTGCAGCCCTCCACACCGACGGCCGAAGCGCTGAAGAATGCTCCCGCCGCCACGGAGGAACATTTCAAAGTCCCGAAGGTCATCGGCTAGACCGCTCCATCTCACTCCTTCGAATCTTGATAATTTTGATAATCTGATAATTTGATAATCTGCAATCTGACAATCTGATACTTTGAAAATTATAGCCATCATCCCCTCCCGTTACGCCTCCACCCGGCTCCCTGCGAAGCCGCTGGCGGATATCTGCGGCAAGCCGATGGTGCAGCATGTGGTCGAACAGGCGAAGCGCTCCGCACTGATCACCGATGTGATCGTTGCGACCGATGATGAACGGATCGCCGCGGCGGTCCGCGCATTCGGCGGCACGGCGGTCATGACGCCGGAGGAGATCCAGAGCGGCAGCGACCGCATCGCCCTCGTGGCGAAGGAGCGGCCGGCGGACATCATCGTCAACATCCAGGGGGATGAACCGCTCATCGATCCCTTGCTCATCGATCAGACCATCCGCGCATTGATCGACGACCCGAAAGCGGTGGTCAGCACGGCGGTGAAACGGACCACGGCGCATCAGGACATCTTCAATCCGAACGTCGTGAAGGTGGCGATGGATGCGCACGGATACGCACTCTATTTCTCCCGCTCCCCCATCCCGCACGTGCGCGACGTACGGAAGGATGACGATTGGTTCAAAGGGACGGTCTTCTACAAGCATTTCGGCATCTACGTCTACCGGGCGGCCTTCCTGCAGCAGTACACGCAGCTGCCGCAGACGCCGCTGGAGTCCGCCGAGAAACTCGAGCAGCTCCGCATCCTGGAGCATGGTCATTCCATCAAGTGTGTGGTGACGGAATACGAATCCCATCCGGTCGATACACCGGAGGACCTGCAGAAGGTCATTCACATCCTCCAATCACGGTAACACCGAAGGACGCGCCATGGCCAACACCGATTTCCTGAAGGAATACAAGATCTGGAACGTCATCGGCGCTTCGTCCGCCGGCACACTCATCGAGTGGTACGACTTCTATATCTTCGGCAGCCTCGCGCCGATCATGTCCGGACTCTTCTTCCCGAAGGAGAATCCCACCGCCGGGCTCCTCTCCACCCTTGCCATCTTCGCTACCGGTTTCGCTGTCCGTCCTTTCGGCGCCATCGTCTTCGGACGGATCGGTGATGTGGTGGGACGCAAATACGCCTTCCTTGTCACCCTGCTGCTGATGGGCGGCGCTACGACCGCCATCGGTCTGCTCCCCACGTACGAATCGATCGGATTATGGGCGCCGGCAGCACTGGTACTGCTCCGGCTGACGCAGGGCCTCGCGCTCGGCGGCGAGTACGGCGGCGCGGCCACCTACATCGCCGAGCATTGTCCGGACGAGAAACGGGGCTTCTACACCAGTTTCATCCAGACCACCGCCACGCTTGGATTGTTCGTGTCGCTCGGCGTCATCCTCTCCGTCCGCTCCACGCTGGGCGAAGATGCCTTCCGCGAATGGGGATGGCGGATACCGTTCATCCTTTCCATCGTCCTGGTGGTCTTCTCCTATTTCATCCGCATGCGGCTGCAGGAGTCGCCGCTCTTCTCCCGCATGAAGGCGGCCGGCAAGACCTCCACCAATCCGCTGAAGGACGCGTTCGCGAATAAGGGGAACTGGAAGATCATGGCGCTGGCGCTCTTCGGCGCTACGGCAGGACAGGGTGTGGTGTGGTACACCGGTCAGTTCTACGCTCTCTATTATCTGCAGACGGTACTGAAGATCCATTTCATGACCGCCAACTTCATCGTTGCCGTGGCGCTGCTCCTTGCCACGCCGTTTTTCATCGTCTTCGGCGCACTTTCCGACACGTACGGACGCAAACGCATCATCATGACCGGCTGCCTCGTTGCCGCGGTGAGCTATCTTCCCATCTATATGGGAATGGAATACTTCGCGCAGGACCCGAACAATCCCAACGCCGTCATGCTGAGCGCCCTCGTCTTCATCCAGGTGATCTTCGTAACGATGGTCTACGGACCGATCGCTGCGTACCTGGTGGAACTCTTCCCGACGAAGATCCGCTACACCTCCATGTCCCTGCCGTACCATGTCGGCAACGGTGTCTTCGGCGGACTCGTCCCGCTCATCGGCGTTGCAATGGTGGCACAGACCGGGAACAATTACGCCGGTCTCTTCTATCCCATCGCCATCGCACTCATGACCTTCATTGTCGGAACACTTTTCACCAAGGATACCAAAGAGGTGAAGTTGTGGGATGAGTTGGAAGCGGAGAAAAAAGTTTAGATGGAGTCGTGAAGTCGTGAAGTAGAGGAGTCGGGGAGTAGCGGAGAAAGAATGTCTGAAAGCATTGAAGTCGTTGCTGGAATTGAGCGACAGGAACACAAGGGATTATAATTAACAGAGAGACAACGGGGTCTTTGCCGGCATCACGGCAGGCAGAGCGCTCCGTTGGTCCACCAAAACGATCGGTCGTCACTATGGCAAATCCTCACGTTAAATACATCTTCGTCACCGGAGGCGTCGTCTCCTCCCTCGGCAAGGGCATCGCCGCCGCTTCGCTCGGCCTGCTGCTCAAATCGCGCGGACTCCGCGTCACCATCCAGAAGATGGACCCGTACCTGAACGTCGACCCCGGCACGATGTCCCCGTACCAGCACGGCGAGGTCTATGTGACCGACGACGGCGGCGAGACCGATCTGGACCTTGGCCACTATGAGCGTTTCCTGGATGTGAACACCTCCAAGATGAACAACGCCACCACCGGCCAGATCTATTACGAGGTGATCAGCAAGGAACGCCGGGGGGACTATCTCGGCGCCACCGTGCAGGTGATCCCGCACATCACGGATGAGATCAAGAAGCGGATGGGTCAGCTCGGCGCCACCGGCAAGTACGATGTGATCATCACCGAGGTCGGCGGCACCGTCGGCGATATCGAATCGCTCCCGTTCCTGGAAGCGATCCGTCAGTTCACGCTCGGCATCGGCAAACGGAACGCGCTGAGCATCCACGTCACCCTTATCCCCTATATCAAGAGCGCCGGCGAGATCAAGACCAAACCGACCCAACACAGCGTGAAGACGCTGCTGGAGATCGGGATGCAGCCCGACATCCTCATCTGCCGTACGGAGAAACGGCTCTCCCGCGAGGTCCGCGAGAAGATCGGCCTCTTCTGCAACGTGGAGACCGATGCGGTGATCGAGGGACGCGACGTGGAGACCATCTACGAACTGCCGCTCCACTTCGAGAAGGAAGGGCTGGACAAGATCGTCCTGGAGAAACTGAACATCAAGGCGAACAAGGCGGACCTGCGCAAATGGACCCGGTTCGTCCACCGTGTGAAGGAGCCGTCCGACCGCGTCACCATCGGGTTCGTCGGCAAGTACACCGAACTGAAGGATGCGTACAAGAGCATCTCCGAATCGTTCATCCACGCCGGCGCGGAGAACGATGTGGCGGTCGACCTGAAGTGGATCCGGGCCGAGGAACTGGACGGGAACAATGTGGAGGAACTGCTGAGTGAGGTGAGCGGACTGCTCGTCGCTCCGGGTTTCGGCATCCGCGGCATCGAAGGGAAGATCAAAGCGATCCAATACGTGCGCGAGAACAAGATCCCCTTCTTCGGCATCTGTCTCGGCATGCAGTGCGCCATCATCGAGTTCGCGCGCAACGTGTGCGGACTGAAAGGGGCGAACAGCACGGAATTCAAGAAGACCAAGTTCAATGTGATCGACATGATGGCCGACCAGCGGAACATCAAGAATATGGGGGGCACGATGCGGCTCGGCGCCTATCCCTGCGCGGTGCAGAAAGGGACGAAAGCGTACGCGGCGTACAAGAAGGAGCTCATCTACGAGCGTCACCGCCACCGGTACGAGGTGAACAACAAGTTCCGCAAGACCCTCGCCGAGCACGGCATGGTGTTCAGCGGTACGAGTCCGGACAACAATCTGGTCGAGATCGCCGAGCTGAAGGACCATCCCTGGTTCGTCGGCGGCCAGTTCCATCCGGAACTGAAATCGCGCGCACTGAACCCGCATCCGCTGTTCCGGGATTTCGTGAAGGCTGCCATTGCCTACGGAAAACCGAAGAAGAAATAACCAGCAGCATCGATCTGTCCGCCCGCCGCTCCTGCCCGCACGCAGGAGCGGTCCTTTTTTAAAGGAACTCCGCTCCCCTTTTCGTATCTTTGCTCCATGCTCGTCAATTATCTCACGCTGTTCCATGCCGCCCGGCTGCTGCACGAACGGTACGCCCGCACGGTGATCGCCGAGGTGTACTCTCAGGAGAAGAACACCCTCTCCATAGTGCTGTATGCTCCGGAGCCGCACACCATCACTGTCCGCTGCGGCGCGCGGGAGAATGCCCTCATCGCCCGGAGCGGCACGAGCAGAACGCACAAGAACACCGTCGATCTCTTCCCGTCGCTCATCGACCGGCATATCGAATCGGTCCACATGCTCGCGTCGGACCGCGCCGTGATCATCTCCCTCTCCGGCGGACTCCGTCTCTGCTGCGAACTCTACGCCTCCGCTGCCAATGTGGTGCTGTGCGATATGGACGGGACGGTCACCGATGCGTTCCTGAAGAAGAAGGAAACCGTCGGTCTCCGCCGTCCGTACCCTCTGGTGCCGCAGCCTGTCACAGAGAACGACATCCTGCCGGCGCGCGAGGAGTTCATCCGTACGCTCACGGCGCTCTCCGCCGAACAGTCGGACCCGCGCCGCGCGCTCAAGAAGTGCGCGCCGAAACTCGGCACCATCCTGGCCGATGAGATCGTCTTCCGCTGCGGCATCACCGGTTCCTCTTTCACGGAAACGGACACCGCCCGCATGGCCGATGCGGCGGCCGGTCTTGTCCGCGAACTGCTGCTGCCGGACCGCATCACACCCTCCATCTATTTCGATGAGCGGTCCCCCGTCGCACTGACGCTCATCCCGCTGCAGCATCTCGCGCCGTATCGCCGCGAACAGTACGACGATCTCTTCACCGGCATCACCCGGTTCATCAGCTTCGGACGATCCGAGTCCTCCGTGCTGCAGCAGAAGAAAACGTACGTCCAGTGGCTGCAGAAGGAACTCGAGAAGGCGGAACGGACGATGCGTGCGGTAGAGACGGAGATGAACGATGCATCCCGGGCGGAGAAATATCAGCAGTATGCCGCTGCCATCATGGCGAACCTGGGCATGCTGACCAAGGGTGCAGCAGCGGCCGAACTTCGCGATCCCCTGAACCCGGACATCATCATCCGGATTCCGCTGGAATCCAGCCTCACCCCGCAGAAGAATGCCGAACGGTACTTCGAAAAGGCCAAAAAAGCGCGTTCCGGACGGGAGGAATCTCGCGAGCGATTGCGAATGCTCGAACGGCGCACCGCAGCCCTGCAGTCCGTTATAGAGAACTCTAAACAGATCACGGACAGTATTTCACTCAAAAATTTCATACACTCCAATGGAAGCATGCTCAAGGAGCTCGGATACATGACGGAACAGGAACACGAGGCACTGCCCCCGTTCAAGATCTTCACGGTGGAGGGGGGATTCACCGTCTATGCCGGCAAGAACAGCGCCAACAACGATCTGCTCACCTTCCGCTATGCACGGCCGAACGACCTGTGGTTCCATGCCCGCGGTTCCAGCGGTTCCCATGTGGTCCTGAAACTCGGCACGGCCCCGGGCGAACCGTCCAAAAAAGCCGTGGAACAGGCCGCCTCCATCGCCGCCTATTATAGTAAGATGAAGAATGCCAAACATGTGCCGGTAGCGATGACGGAACGGAAGTACATCCATAAACCCAAGGGCGCACCGGCCGGTACGGTTGCACTTGATAAGGAAAAAGTTATATTTGTTCAGCCGCTTCTCCCTGAACAGAAAGAATGACCATGGCCATCAAGATCCTCGTCGTTGACGATGACAACTACATCCGCTCCTTCCTCCAGAAGCGCCTGACGGCGCTCGGATACGAGGTCCATCTGGCCGAGAACGGTGAACACGGTCTGCAGGTGGCCGATGCACAGCGTCCGCATCTGATCATCTCGGACTGGATGATGCCGAAGATGGACGGCACGGAATTCTGCCGGCACATCAAGAACCATCCGGACCTGAAGTACGCCTACTTCATCCTCCTTACCGCCCGCGACTCGGCGGAGGACAAGATCGAAGGAATGGAACAGGGGGCGGACGATTTCATGACGAAGCCGTTCAATGACAAGGAGCTGGTCGCGCGCGTCAACGTAGGACTCCGCATCACGGCGCTCCAGCAGGAACTCTCCAAATTCCAGCACCAGAAGGCGGTCACCGAGCTCGCCATCACCGTCGGTCACGAGATCAACAATCCGCTCGGCATCATCATGCTGACGCTCCAGGTGATGAAGAAGAAGATCGGCACCCCGCGTGAAGCGGAGCTGCCGGCGGACATCGAAACGATGATGGCGAACGGACACCGTCTGGCGGACATCGTCAAGAAACTCTCCTCCCTGGAGGATCCGCAGTTCAAACCGTACCTGAAGAACTCGGACACGCACATGCTCGACCTGACGGGAAAACCGTAACCGGGGAATTTCCCGTTTCCTTCTCTCCCCAATCCGTCGTATCTTCCTCCTCATGGGATACCGGCCGGCTGTTCTCCTGCTTTTCATCTGCTGCACCGTGCTCACCGCACAGGAACAGCGCTATTTCTATCACGCCCGGCCGTACGGTTCCGAATCGCTCATCAATCCCGGCTCCCTTTTCATCAATGCCGGTTTCGACATCCTCCAGTCCGCCACCCACTCCCGCGACCTCTCCACCATCAAACTCGGCACCGGCGCACGCAATGTGCTGGACAATCTCGCCGATCCGTTCACGCAGATCGAGAAGTTCGGCTGGAGCCGGTTCATCGGACAGGAGGTCTTCCCGACGAGTCTGAAGATCGAAGAGGCGCAGTGGTTCCCCAACTACACGCTCCACTTCATCGGCGGCGGTATGGATGCACGGATGATGTACGAATGGTACTCCCATCACGGCTTCGGCGCACCGGCACTCCTCTCCGGTCTCACCGTGGCCGCCTATCATCTGGTGAACGAAGCGGTAGAGAACGACCGCTATATCGGTCCGAACGTCGACCCGATCGCCGACATCTATCTCTTCAATCTTGGCGGCGCGCTCCTCTTCCTGAACGACGATGTCGCGGAGTTCTTCGGCAGCACGTTGAGCATGACCGCCTGGCCCGGTCAGGCGGCATGGAGTCCCGCCTTCAACACCCTGGAGAACCATGGACAATACTATGTCATCCGGTACCCGATGCCGTTCATGCCGGGTTACCGTCTGTTCTATCATTTCGGCGACAATGGTCTGGCAGGACTTTCCATTCCATCCGGGGACGGTGAGTATCTCACCATCGCCGCGGGCGCCACGCAGCGCCAGCTCCGCACCGTGAATGTGGTGAACGGCGCACGCTCCGTCACCGTGGAACTCGGCTGGATGGCCGGCATCTACTATGACCGGGAGAATTCCCTGCTCGCTTCGGTGATGGTCTCCAACCGCATCAACGAGAAGCTCCGGTTCAATCTCTACCCCGGCGTCATCGGACTGTTCGGGTTCTCACCCGGTCTCTTCGTCTCCATCGGCAGCCGGGATCAGTTCATCGCCGGACTCTCCTTCCGGTACTCGCCGATGGGATTGGCATATCGGAACAAAATGTGATAATTTCAGGTACTTACGGACCCTTCGACAACGGACCTATATGACCTCACTTCGGAATACCATTGTTCTCGTCACCGGCGCCTCCTCCGGCATCGGCCGCTCCACCGCCCTTCGCTTCGCTGCGGAAGGTGCACACTTGCTGATCTGCGCCCGCCGCACGGAACGGCTGGACGCGCTCGCATCAGAGATCCGCTCGGCCCACGGCGTGAAGGTGCATTCCTTCGCACTCGATGTGCGCGACCGCGCAGCCGTGGAACGGTCCTTCGCTGCGCTTCCCGATGAATGGAAACGGATCGGCATCCTGGTGAACAATGCCGGGCTCTCCCGCGGACTCGACACTATCCAGCAGGGGAACATCGACGACTGGGACGAGATGATCGATACGAATGTGAAAGGACTGCTCTATGTGACCCGCACCGTCCTGCCGGGGATGGTCGAACGGAACAGCGGCCACATCGTCAACATCGGTTCGGTGGCCGGCCACTGGGTCTATCCCAAAGGGAATGTCTACAACGCCTCCAAGTTCGCCGTCACCGCACTGAACGAAGGGATGAAGATGGACCTGCTCGGCACACCGGTCCGGGTGACGAGCATCGATCCGGGACTCATCGAGACGGAGTTCAGCATCGTTCGCTTCCACGGCGATGAACAGCGCGCCAAGAGCGTCTATCAGGGGATGACACCGCTGACGCCGGATGATATCGCCGAGACGATCGTCTGGTCCTGCTCCCGTCCGCCCCACGTCAATATCAGCACCATCGTCATGATGCCGACCGACCAGGCATCACCGACGCAAGTCCACCGCAGAACCACACCATAAGGAACCCTCACGATGCGACTGTTCGCCATGATCGCCCTCTCCCTCATCTCGCTCACCGCTGCCCCGCAGCGGAAGGATTACAAGGAAGCGCTCAACGAGACCGCCGAGCAATACGTGCGGCTCATCCTGGACATCGGGCAGCACGACCCCGATTTCGTCGACGCATACTACGGACCGAAGGAATGGCAGGACGCGGCGAAGACAATGAACTACCGTCTGACCGCACTGCTGGACCGCACGGAGGCGATCATCACCCGCGTGAAACGGATCCGCGTGCCGAAGAAGGACGAGAAGCACACGCTCCGCAAGACCTATCTGCTCAAGCAGCTCACCGCGGCACAGACCAAGGTGCAGATGCTCAACGGAACGAAGTACTCCTTCGATGAGGAAGCGAAGCGTCTCTACGATGCCGTCCCGCCGAAGAACACCGAAGCCCATTTCACCGCCGTGCTGAAGCAGCTGGACCGTGCGCTCCCGCCCGGCAGCGGCACGCTGCAGCAGCGGTACAACCAGTTCAAGGACCGGTTCATCATCCCGAAGGAGAAACTAGACACCGTCTTCACCGCCGCCATCCTCGAATGCCGCGCGCGCACCAAGCGGTACATCACCATGCCGGAGAACGAGAACTTCAAGGTGGAGTATGTGACGAACAAAGCATGGAGCGGATACAACTGGTATCAGGGGAATGCACACAGTCTCATCCAGGTGAACACGGACCTTCCCATCTACATCGACCGTGCGGTGGACCTCGCCGCGCATGAAGGATATCCCGGCCACCATGTCTACAACGTGTTGCTGGAATCCGAACTGCTCAAAAAGAATGGCTGGATCGAGTTCTGCATCTATCCGCTCTTCAGTCCGCAGTCCCTCATCGCCGAAGGGAGCGCGAACTACGGCATCAATGTCGTCCTGCCGGAACCGGAACGGATGAAATTCGAGAAAGAAGTGCTCTTCCCGCTCGCCGGTCTCGATCCTTCCGCAGCGGAGCAGTATTACGCCGTGCTCGCCATCGCCGGGAAGCTGGCGTATGCCGGCAACGAGGCGGCCCGCGGATACCTGAACGGCACCCTGACGCGCGAGGAGGCCGAACGCTGGCTGACGAAGTATGCGCTGTCGGACAGTGCGCGGGCGGCCCAGCGCATCCGGTTCGTGGACAAGTACCGCAGCTATGTGATCAACTACAATCTCGGACAGGACCTGGTGAAGGCATATGTGGAGAAGAAGGCAGGAAAGAATCCCACCGAGAAGAAACGATGGTCGGTCTTTGAGGAACTCATCTCATCGCCGCGTCTTCCCGGCGGATTGAAGGAGAAATAAAAGGATCGGATCGAATACAGAGAGTGGAAATGTACCTTGGTATTGTTCAGAGGTGAGTCTACATATTCACTCTTTCCCACAACGATTGGGATCCGATTTTGCTGCTTGTTTCGATGCGTATACGCATCCAATAGATCGAAACACATAGGCACATAGAACACATAGAATTGAAAGATCGAATATTGGTGTACCGTTCAGTCCCTATGTTCCCTATGTGCCTATGTGTTTCCGTTTTTTTCTTCGCCCCGACTATCTGACTTCAAGACTTCCCGTCTCCGCGACTCCATAGTGCTCCCAAAACATTGAACCAATCCATTTGTAATCAGACTCTATTGTCTTGTTTCAAATACTCTCTCTTCTTCTCTTCTTGATAACCACCGCTTTCCGCCGTACTTTTGTCCAACGAACTTCCTTCCATCACCGATCCAGCAGGGTCATCATGCCTCAGCCCAAGACCACCTACGCACGCGTCCACTTCTGACGCGCTCCCTTTCGCTCCGTACGATCCGGGCGGGATGCACCCGTCCGTTCTCACCCATGTACGACATTGAAAGGAATCGACCGTGAACGACAGGAACCTCCACCCCGAAAGTCTCATGATGTCCTACGGCTACAATCCCGAGTGGTCCGAGGGCGCCATCAAATGTCCCATCTTCCAGACCTCCACCTTCGTCTTCAAGACGGCCGAGGAAGGGAAAGCATTCTTCGAAGTAGCGTATGGACTGCGCGACCAGCGCCCCAACGAGAAGATGGGGCTCATCTACAGCCGCATCAACAATCCCGATCTGGAGATCCTCGAGAACCGTCTCACACTCTGGGACGGTGCGGAGGATTGCGCCGTGTTCGAGAGCGGCATGTCCGCCATCTCCACCGTGCTGCTGGAGTATCTGAAACCGGGCGACTCCATCCTCTACAGCTCGCCGCTGTACGGAGGCACCGAGCATTTCCTGCAGCATGTCCTCACGCAGTTCGGCGTGAACATCATCCGGTTCAAGACCGGTCAGGACCGTGCGGCGATGATCGATATCGTCCGGCAGAGCGGCCATGCCGCCACGCTGAAGATGGTCTACATCGAGACGCCGGCCAATCCCACCAACGATCTGATCGATATCGCGGACTGCCGCGCTGTGGCCGATTTCTTCTCCACGGACGATAAGCCGGTCCATCTCACGGTGGACAACACCTACTTCGGTCCGCTCTGGCAGCATCCGCTGAAGCACGGCGCCGATATCGTCGTCTACTCCGCCACCAAGTATATCGGCGGCCATTCGGACGTCATCGCCGGGGCGGTCCTCGGCTCCGCCAAGGTCATCAAACGGATCAAGACGCTCCGCACGTTCCTGGGGAACATGGCGGGCCCATGGACCGGCTGGCTGCTGCTGCGGAGTCTGGAGACACTGAAGGCACGCATGGCGCTCCAGGCGGAGAATGCACGGCACGTGGCGGAATACCTCCGGTCGCATCCGAAGATCGAACGGGTGAATTATCTCGGATTCCTCAGCGAGAAGGACGGTGTACAGTATGAGATCTTCCGCCGTCAGTGCACCTCGGGCGGCGCTATGCTCTCGTTCGATGTGGTCGGCGGGGAGAAGGAAGCGTTCGCGTTCCTGAACAACCTGAAGCTGATCAAACTGGCTGTGAGTCTGGGAAGCACCGAGAGTCTTGCCGAACATCCCGCCACCATGACCCATGTGGACCTCGATCCGGCGGAAAAGAAGGAACTCAACATCACCGGCAAGCTCGTCCGCCTCTCCGTCGGTGTGGAGCATTACGAGGATCTCATCAAGGACATTGCGCAGGCGCTGGAACATATCCAGGCAGCTGCTCCCGTTATGGCCTGAAATGCCTCTTTCCGAACCGCATCGCCCGACAACGGCGGTGCGGTTTTTTTATTGTTACCCCTCTTTTCTTCGCGGCGATGATAATAAATTGTTGTCGGCATAAATGCCGACCTACCGGTACTTGCCTTTGATTTTTTTTCCCGCATCGACCTTGAGTATGTCGGGTATTACCGCGACCCTTCCTCGAACAACTTTTCATTGTCCATTGTTAATTGTCAATTGTTCTTCCCTCTTTTCTTCGCGGCGATGATAATTAATTGTTGTCGGCATAAATGCCGACCTGCCGGTACTTGCCTTTGATTTTTTTTCCCGCATCGACCTTGGGTGTGTCGGGTAATACGACGACCCTTCCTCGGACAACTTTTCATTGTTCATTGTTAATTGTCCATTGTTAATTATCAATTGTTCTTCCCTCTTTTCGTCGAGGCAATGATGATAAGTTGTTGTCGGTATAAATGCCGATCTGCCGGTCCATCCCTTTGATATCTTCTATCCAGCTTCGACTTTGGGCATGTCGGGTAACACTTCCTCGAACAACTCTTCATTGTCCATTGTTCATTGTTCATTGTCAATTGTTCATTGTTTTGCGAATTGCTTGTCCACTTTCCGGTTGCCCCGCTTCTTGCCGCATCGCTATATTGCAATAAAAAACGATGACCATCTCCCCAGCCGCCATGTACCGGGCCCTCGTCCGGAAGGATGCTTCCTACGAAGGGACCTTCTACGCCGCCGTCAAGACCACCGGCATCTTCTGCCGACCCACCTGCACCGCACGGAAACCGAAACGCGAGAATGTGGAGTTCTTCCCCCATGCTGCGGACGCACTGCGCCATGGGTACCGTCCCTGCAAGGTCTGTTCCCCGATGACCGCTGCCGGGGAGGAACCGGGAGAGATCCGCACGCTGCTGCAGCGGATCACCGATGATCCCTCCGCAAAGATCGGGGATGCGGACCTGCGGCGCCTGCAGCTGGATCCGGCCCGCGTCCGCCGCTGGTTCAAGAAGCATCACGGCATCACCTTCCAGTCCTACCAGCGGATGCTCCGCATCAACGCCGCATACCGGAAGCTGACGGACGGCGGAAGCGTCACGGACGCCGCATTCGACAGCGGCTTCGGTTCGCTCAGCGGATTCAGCGGAGCGTTCAGATCGCTGGTCGGCACAGCTCCTTCTGCAGGACCGGGCGCTGCGGTGGTCACCATGACGCGCTTTACCACACCGCTGGGACCGATGTTCGCGGCTGCCACGGAGAAGGGGCTCTGTCTGCTGGAGTTCACCGACCGGAGGATGCTGGAGACGGAACTGAAGATGGTGCGGAAACGCTACAATGCAGCGATCCTGGCAGGGACGAACACGGTGCTGGAACACGTAAAACGCGAGATGCAGGAGTATTTCGAAGGAAAACGGACGGTCTTCTCAGTGCCGCTGGACCGGCGCGGAACGGAGTTCCAGTTGGCGGTGTGGAAACAATTGGAGCGGATACCGTACGGCACCACGGTTTCCTATCAGACCCAGGCGGAACGGGTGAAACGGCCGACGGCCGTGCGCGCCGTGGCGAATGCGAACGGGAATAATTTCATCTCTATCATCGTACCTTGCCACCGCGTGATCGGGTCGGACGGTACACTCACCGGCTACGGCGGCGGACTCTGGCGCAAACAATGGCTGCTCGACCATGAAAAAAGCGTCTCCCGCAGAAAACGCTGAATCACGCAGAACGTATTATCGAAAAACAATTAGTTATAATAAATTGAAATCGCAAGAAGACATCAAAACATCAATCCGTGATCGGCAAGCCGGTGTTTACACCAGCGAACGCATACAATAATTACACGGCGATTAATCAAGACAATCACCTCCCGCAGAAACCGCTGAATCACAAAACAGACTATTACCACAAAGCCCGGTGATCGAACATATCCATTCCGATCTCCCGGGCTTTGCTATATTTTACCTTTTTACTTTTGCCTTTTCTCCGCCTCTTACTTTAGAGGCTGATTCCCTATCCCCTTTTTCTTCATCAGTGTTTCGATCTCCGCGATCTCGCGGGGTGACCCGGCCGACAGATTCTCCCGTCCACTCTCTGTTACCAGGATGACATCCTCGATCCGGATGCCGATGTTGGAGTATTTCGGGTCGACCCCCGGACTGTTCTCCGGGATGTAGATCCCCGGTTCCACCGTGTAGAGCATCCCAGGCTGCAGGACGGATTGTCCCACATCATGCACGTTCAGTCCCACCGGATGTCCGAGACTGTGATTGTAGTACTTTTTGAATCCCATCCCTTCCTTCTCCGGGATGATGCCGAGCGAGAAGAGTCCCTGGGCAATGACGGAATCCGCCGCTGCCGTGACGGTGCTCCACGGAACGCCCGGTCCGATCTTCGCGATGGCGGCGTTCGCTGCGTTGAGCACGATGGTGTAGATCTCCTTCTGCTCCTTGGTGAACTTCCCGCCGGCAGGATAGGAACGGGTCACATCGCTCGAATATCCGCGGTACTCGGCGGCACAATCCGACAGCACGATGTCGTTGGGACCGATCCTCTTCCGGTTCGTATTGTAGTGCAGGATCACCGAGTTCTCTGCTGCACCGTTGATGCAGGGATATCCATAGTATTCGGCACCCTGCCGCTGGAAGGAATACTCGTACAGCGCCTGCACCTCGTACTCGAACATGCCGGGCTCCAGGGACATCATCGCCTGGTTATGCGCCACAACGCTGATCGTGGTCGCCTTCCGCAGCATGTCGATCTCCTGCTTGCTCTTGATGATGCGCATCGTATGCACCATCGCATTCGGGTCCCGCAGCTCAACCTTCGAGTTTCGCCGTTTCTGTCCGTCGATGTACGAGGTGAGCGGCGCCAGCAGTTCGCGGATCTGACCGGATACATCCGACGTGACCGACTGTGCATACAGGACGGTGATGCCGGAGAAGAGCACCGTGTTGAATACCTGCCGGAACTTGTCGTTGTTGACCGCCGTCTGCACACCGAGCAGTGTCATGGCACCTTCCGTGCCGAACCGGCGTCCGGTCCACGCTTCCGCATCCGGGTTCTTCGCCGGAACGAACAGCACTTCCTTCGTCGTGACCGTGGTGGAATCGTTCACCTTCACCCGGACCCCTTTGGGTGCAAGGATGAGAAGGGCGTTCGGTTCCGTGAAACCGGTCAGATAATAGAAATTATCCGCCTGACGGTAGAGATAATCCACGTCGCCGTTCCGCATCCGTTCCGGAGCGGCATAGAACACCGCCGCTGCATCCGGACCGATCATCGCCATCACCGAATCCCGGCGCTGTTTGTACTCCGCCGGCGTGATGAGGTCCGTGTCGTACTGCAGATATTTCAATGATACATTCTGCTGCGCCGGCAGGGACACCGCTGTCAGAAGCAGAAGGATGGTGAGAGACCGCATTGGAACTCCTGTCTATTATTGGTTCATGGAAGAATATACTCTGAAAACAGATACGCCGGAAGCGGGAGGGGAAGAATCGCGACAATCATCAATATTCTGCTCTTCGGAATGGTTTCATTGACGGATATCCTGTATCATTACCGGAACAATGCGAGGATACTTATGCGCTGGTTCACTGCCGGTTCCATCCTATTGCTGTTGACCTGCCTGTTCCATCTTCTGGGACATTTCAGCGGCTGGAACCCGTCACAGGGTCAAGAACGACAACTATACGAGCTGATGGTCACCTACCGCCTGCAGCCGATCGATGTCACAATGATGGACCTCTATCTGGGGTTCAGTCTGTTCTATGGACTTTTCTTTCTTTCCGTCGGGACCATTGCTCTCCTGCTTCGGCGGATGCTGGAACAGAACGTTCCTGCACTGCAGACCATCGCCCGGGTGATCGCTCTCTTTCTGGCGATCGGCACCGGTGTCTCGTTCCGGTATTTCTTTGCGGCTCCTCTTGTCTGCATCACTGCAGCATTCATCTGCTTCGTCATAGCTTCTTTCACAGTGAAAATACGTTCACAAGAATAATTCCCATGGTCACTCTGAATGAGCCGGTGCTATCTCGGCGGTGAGTGAAGGATCTGCTTGAAACTTCAGCATTCAACATTTGCAATCCAGGCTGATTCTTCAGTCACAACAGTTGCTGTATCACGGCTCCCTCAGAATGACGACGGAAGAACAACATCGCTTTCCAAACTACTTTTTCGTCGGTGAGATGATGAGAATGCATTCGGTGATGTCATCCACTCCCAGGTAGAGATTCCCGCGTGCATCGGTCTCCAATCCGACAGGACGCCCCCACGCTTTCTTCCGTTCTGCATCGGTCAGGAATCCGGTGACGAAATCGGCAACTGAGTTCGCCGTTGTATCATCCCCTGCATCGAAATCCAGATAGACCACCTTGAATCCGGTCGCCACCTTCCGGTTCCAGGAGCCGCGCAGCGCCGTGAACGCACCGTTGCGGAACGCCGCGGGGAAGGAAGGATTGGCGAACTCCAGTGCCATCGGGGCACTGTGCGCCTGGATGAGCGCCGCCGGCTGTTTCATGGAGCGGACGCGCGCACTGTCCAGCGCGGTGAGCGGCAGCAGCGACCGATAGTCGCTGTTCGCATTGAAGTCCACCCACACACCGTGTCCGTAGGCATAGGGATAACCATAGAACCCTCCGTCCCGCACCACATCGACCCATTCCGGCGGGATGTCATCCCCCTGCCAGTCGAATCCGTTATTGTTCGCCCAGAGCCGTCCGTTATGCAGTGTCATACCGACCGCATTGCGGCAGCCGTTGGCGAACACGCGGCGACCGGTGCCGTCGTCGTTCCATTCCTCGATGATCGCACGGTCCTCCTCCCGGCAGGCGTTGCAGAGCGAACCGATGGAGAGGTACATCTTCTTCTTCGCCGCATCGAAGACGATCGTCCGGGTATCATGCCCTCCTCCTCCCTGCTGTCCGCCGGTCACCATCGTGACGAACGTAGAGCGCGATTCATAGATGCCGTCCTTATCCGCATCGATGCACTTCGTTACCTTGGTCTCTTCGGCCACATACATCGCACCATTGTAGAACTTCACATCGTGCGAACGGTTGAATCCGGACGCGGCGACGAAAGCAGTGTCGGCAACGCCGTCCCGGTCCCGGTCCGGCAGCGCGATGACCGCCCCGGCATTCTTGTCCGCCACATGCAGCACACTGTCCGGCCCCCACGCCATGAAGCGAGGTTTGTTGAGTCCGCCGGCATGGAAGACGCTGACGGTATAACCGGCAGGGACGGAGAGTGTCTTGTCCTCCGGGAACGCACTGCGGTACTTCGCCGGGATGCGGACCGGTTGTTCGGTGAGTCCCAGTTCCTTCGCCGGCGTCATTGCCACGGTGCCGGGACCGGTCTGTGCGGAACAGGAGGAACAGAGGAGCATCAGGAGGAGTGAACTGACCAGGGATCTTCTCATCGGAGCAGCACCATGCGTTGTGTGTGGGAATAGGTCGGGGTATGGAGTCTGTAGAAATAGATGCCGGAGGAGAGCGCTGCGGCCTCACGGTCGAACCGGACGGCATATGCGCCGGCCTGCAGCTCTTCATCCACCAGCGTGGCGATCTCGCGGCCGACGCTGTCGTACACTTTGAGCGTGGTGCGGCTGTCCGCTCCCAGATGGAATCCGATCTCCGTTGCGGGATTGAACGGGTTGGGGAAGTTCTGCAGCAGTTCGGTCCGCTGCGGGACCGGCGCCGGAAGCCGGTTCGCCTCCGTGAGGCTGCCGTAATACGGTTTCACCAGGGCGGTATCACTGATGAGCGGGGACATCACCGGATCCTTCACGATGTCCAGCAGCGAGATCTCTGCGCCGTTGATGCGGGCCGCGCGCTGCACCAGCCGGACCCCATGGCTGTAGTCGGCGTAGGTCTCCTCATGACCGTTGTAGGTCGGCTGGATCGGCACGCCCGTCAGGTACTGCCATCCGTAGATCACCACCGGTTTCGGCACGGAGGACTTGAGCCAGGAATAGACCTTCTTGTCGATCACCACATCCTTCTTCGTCCCGCCCACCAGGGTCCCGCACGGGTGCGTGCCGAGGCGCGGAGCGCGCAGCGCGCGGACCGAGTCGTTGTGCTGATAGAACCGCGGCATCATGGTCATATTCGCATCGGGAGGGATCGGCTGCGGCGCCAGACGGAGCGTTGATGCGCTGTAGATCTGGTCGACCATCCGCGGCGTGGGCAGCGTGCATCCGAGCGCATTTGCCAGTTTCTGCGCCAGCAGCGGCGTCATCGGCATCAGGACATAGTCCGTGTCATGTCCCAGGGAGAGATACTCCGGCGTAACGTAGTACTCCAGCGTGTACGATGTCCCGTTGATGGTCCGCACTGTAGCAACCTTCACCAGCGACCGCTGGAAATCCGGGATGTTCCCGCGCATCACCTGACGGTAGATGGTATCCTCCCGTGCGGCACGGGAGAGCGGAGCGAGGATGGGATAGAGCGCGCTGCCGGTCGGTGCGGCGGACGGACGCGGAGGCAGCGGGAGTGTCTGTGCGGCAGCATGTGCGGCGAGGATCAGGAAAAGGATAAAGGTTTTCATGCCCCAAAATAAAAAAGGGCAAGCACAAATGCTTGCCCCTTCGGGATTATTACAGGAAACCTGTTATTTCCGCTGTCCGTTCATCATATCCACCGTGAACCGGGCATTGTTCCCGCCGATGGTCAGGGAGCCGTTACCGTCGCCCACCGTCACCGTGAACTCGCGGTCCACGTTCCGCTCTCTATAGAGATCGCCGTTCTGGAAGGTGATGGAGGCAACGTACCGTCCGCTGATCGTGCCGCTGATATCCTTTGCGAATCCGTTCCTCCACGTCATCATCTGAGCTTGTTTGAATCGTGGTGCCTTCAGATTCACCGCGGTAAGCGTCAACGTACTCGTATGTGTACGTTTCATCTCACGGGTCAGGATCGTATCCGCACCGCTTCTGATGTAATTACTATCGAGAGTGATCGTCACTATCTCCTTATTGATATCAGAAACAGTCCACGCACCTTTCAGCTGCGTGAGTTCATGCGACACGCGCGGTCCGCTGAAATATCCGCTGCCGCTGACGATCCAGCTCTTCAGTGTGGTGGCGGTATCGCCGTTGGTATTGTAGAACTTCTGGGCGACACCATTCCGGAGGAATTTGTATCGGTATTCGCGTGTGATCGAGCGCTGCACAAGGTTGTTGGACTTGGTCCGGTTCACGGAGACGGTCCACCAGCCGGAAACGGAATCGTAGACCGGGGGACCAGCCGTCACGAGGTCCGCGCCGTCCATCACCGGTGCTGCAGTGCCCAACGAACCGCCGCCGCCGGCGATCATCACGTCCGCCATGCTCTCCACGGCGCCGCCGCTCTCATCGCCGACCGCTGCCGCGATCGATTCGGCCGCATCCTCCAGGACGACGCTGGAATCCTCGGTTGCATCGGTCGCATTCTCGCAGCCGGTGAACATCAGCGCCGCAACGATGAAGAGCGACAGGAATGTGTAGATCTGTTTCATGATGACTCCTTGGTTTGTAGATGAATGAGTGATTGTCGTTCTCTCATTCGGTATGACACGGTCAATATAGTCAATGAATGTTATGGAATGATGACGTTCAATCCCTCGCTCTTCGCCGTTCCTCCATCTGTTTCCTCCGCTCCTTTTTCATCTCTTCATATTTCTTCTTCTGTTCCGGCGTGAGGAGTTTCATGATCTCGGCATCGTTCTTCTCCTGCCGTTTCATCATCGCTTCCCTCCGCGCTTCCCGGTCCCCGTCACTGTTCCCGAACTCCGCCTGCGTCTCCTCGCGTGATCTCTTCAGGATCGCTTTCACTTTTGCCGCCTGGTCGGCGGTCAGCCCGAGCTCCTCTTTCATCCGCTCGGTCTGGACATCCTCCCGGTTCCCCCGTTCACCCTGGCGAGGCTGGGCGACGGCCGTGACGGCCGAAAAAAGGAACAGGACCATGATCATGAACGTCGTTCGCTGTCTCATTGTTCACCTTACTGAATGTGGTAGGAAAAAGTGCATACTACAGCCTCTTGGACATGCAATATACACCGAAGTTTAAGAGTTCCTGTGCGCCGAGGCACTCCGGTCTGTCCGTTCAGTCAAATTTTGCTTATTTTAAGAGGGAAACATCCTGTTTCACCGACAATATACCATGAAAAATTCGAAACGAAAACTGATCATCCTCGGAAGCGGCTTCGCATCCTTCAGCACATTGAAAGGGATCGACACGGACCTCTATGAGGTGGTCGTGGTGAGCCCCCGCAATCATTTCATCTTCACCCCCCTCCTTCCCAGCACCACGGTCGGCACCATCGAATTCCGCTCCATCATCGAACCGATCCGCAGTGCGAAGGAGAACATCACCTACTATCAGGCCTTCTGCACCGGGATCGATACGGCCGGTAAGCGGATCGATTGTACCGGCGCGCTGGACGGCAACATCTTCTCCCTGCCGTACGACACGCTGGTGATCGGTGTCGGCGCTGTGAGCAACACCTTCGGCATTCCCGGTGTGGAACGGTACGGGCTCTTCCTGAAGGAACTCTCCGACGCTCGCGCCATCCGTCAGCGCATCATCGAGAACTTCGAGCGCGCCAGCACGCCGAACTTGCCGTTCGAGGAACGGAGACGCCTGCTGCACTTCGTAGTGGTGGGCGGCGGTCCGACCGGCGTGGAGTTCGCCGCGGAACTGCACGATTTCATGACCGAAGACCTCGTCGACTCCTACGCGTCCGTCCTGCCGGATGTGAGCATCACCCTGTTCGAAGCGGGGGACGCGCTGCTGAGCTCGTTCGATGCGGCCCTGAGCGAGTACACCGTCCGCATCTTCCAGCGGCAGAAGATCTCCGTCCGTCTGCATGCGCAGGTCGCCGCCGTGGAAGAGAAGGAGATCCTGCTGAAGGACGGTTCCCGCGTGCCGTACGGCATGATGGTCTGGTCCACCGGCAACACCCAGACCTCGTTCGTCCGCTCGCTGCCGTTCGAGAAGGACCGCGGATCCCGTCTCATCACGGACGAGTACTTCCGCGTGAAAGGACAGAGCGACCTCTACTCGCTCGGCGATTGTGCCACCATCGAAGGCAAGGTGCTGCCGGCCACCTCGCAGGTGGCGCAGCAGGAAGGGTATTATCTCGCCCGCTCCCTGAACGCCGTGGCGAAAGGAAGGACCGCTGCACCGTTTATCTACCATCACCGCGGCATGCTGGCGTACATCGGCAGCAACCGCGCCCTGGCGGACCTGCCGCAGGTGAAAGGACGGGGATTCTCCACGTGGATCTTCTGGCGCTCCGCCTATCTGACGAAACTCGTCAGCTGGAAGAACAAAGTGCTGGTCGTCTTCGACTGGATGAAAGCGTTCGTCTTCGGACGCGATGCGAGCAGATTCTGAACCGATGATCACCCTGAACGATATCACCGCTGCGCTCCGCGCCCATACTCCTGTACCGATGCCGGTGAACGGCGACCGGAAGGCGTGCGTGATGGTGACGCTCGTCCAGAAGGACGCAGGGCTCCATGTGCTGCTCACCAAGCGGACCGATTCCGTGGAGCATCACAAAGGACAGATCTCGTTCCCCGGCGGCATGGTGGATGAGAACGACGCATCGGATACCGAAACGGCGCTGCGGGAACTGGATGAAGAGACCGGCATCCCGCGCGACCGCATCACCATCCTCGGCACGCTGAACGACATCCACATCCCGAGCGGATTCGTGGTAACACCCGTGGTCGGGTACATCGCCTCGCTCTGTGAACTCCGCACCAGTGCGGCCGAGGTTGCCGAGGTGCTGCTCATCCCGATCGAAAGATTCCTCGACCCGTCACTCCGGCGCATGGAGCCGCGCGAACTCAAAGGGATCGTCCGCCAGGTCTATTTCTATGATGTGTGGAAGGAACCGGTCTGGGGCGCCACGGCACACATCATCAAACAGCTCACCGATCTGATCGCCGCAGGGAGCGGCACCGAACGATGATCGCCGTCTCCGTCCAGAACCTCGTCAAAGAATACCCCCGTCCCGACGGCACCACACTCCGTGCCGTGGATGATATCTCCTTCTCGGTGGAGCAGGGACGCATCTTCGGTCTGCTCGGCCCGAACGGCGCCGGAAAATCGACCACCATCAAGGTCCTCACCACGCTCCTCCCGCCCACAGCAGGCACCGTGCTCGTCAACGGATTCGATGCGGTCGCCCAGCCGCTGCAGGTGCGGAACAGTCTCTGCGTGGTGCTGCAGGAGAATGCGGTGGAGATGTTCCTTACCGTACGGCATAATTTCCTCACGTTCGGACGGTTCCACGGACTCTCCTCCGCAGCGATCGAACGGAGGATGGGGCGCGCCGTGGAACTCTTCGGTCTGCACGAGGTGCTGCACCAGAAACCGATCGACCTGAGCGGCGGTGTGAAACGACGCGTCCAGGTGGCGAAGATGTTCCTGGTGGACAAGCCGGTGGTCATCCTGGACGAGGCGACGACCGGGATGGACACGTTCAACAAACGGGCCACCGTGAATGCCATCCGCGAGGAGGCACGGTCCGGGCGCACCATCATCCTCACCACCCATATGCTGGAGGAAGCGGAGGAACTGTGCGATTCCATCGCCATCATCAATCACGGCAGGATCGTGGCGGGCGGGACGATGGACGATGTGAAGAAGATGGGTCTGCAGATGTTCTATCTGACATTGAAGTTCAATGAAATCGGGAAAGAGCTGCAGGAGCTGGTGCAGAAGTTCGCCCCGGTGAAGCTGGATATCGTGGACAACGAGGTGAATGTGACGGTCCGCGAACATCACACGGCGCTGGACATCCTCTCCCTTGCCCGCTCCACAGGCGCTTTGAAGCATTTCGAGATCACCACCGCCTCACTGGAGGATGTGTTCGTAGAGCTCATCGACCGGAAGCGTGCTGCGGAGGGCCGATGAGGAACGTACTGGCCGTGGTGTACCGCGATGCGCTCATCCGGCTGACGAGCCTCACCTGGCTCTTTTTCGATATGGCGGTGCCGCTCCTCTATCTGCTGATGTTCGGCGTCGGTTTCAACAAAGCGGTCGGGATGGGTGTGACGATGGGCGGCGCAGCGGTGTCGTACAACGATTTCTTCCTGGCCGGCGTCCTCTCCATGTCCTGCTTCGGCAGCGCCATCAATCAGTCGTACGGTTTCTTCGTGGACCGGGACAACGGCATCTTCTATGAGTTCCTCACCTATCCAATGACGCGCGGCGAGTTCCTGCTCGGCAAGATGCTCTTCCAGTGCATCATGGCGCTCGCACAGACGGCGCTGACGCTCACGGCGGCAGTCTTGCTGCTGGACATTCCGGTGAATCTGACGCTGCTGCCGCTGACGGTCCTGGCGGTGATGGCCGGGATCGCCGGATGGTTCTTCGCACTGTCCATCGTCGCCTTCCGCGTCCGCCGCAACGACACCTTCAACACACTCATCAATGTGGCGTACTTCGTGCTGATGTTCATCAGCAGCATGTTCTATCCGCTGGACGCCGTTCCGCTCTGGCTGAAGTATCTCTCCTATGCCAATCCGCTCACCTGGCACACCGACGTGCTGCGGTATCTCACGGTCGGCGCCGGTTCCCTTCCCGTCATCGCCCTGGAATCAGCCGGCTTCCTTCTTTTCCTTGTGATCTCCTTCTTGTTCGCACAGCAGGCACTCAAAAAAGCCGCCTGACTCCCCCTCAATCTTGATAATCCTGATAATCTTGATAATTTTGATAATCTGATAATCTGCTAGTTTAAATTTTCATCCCATATTCCCATACAATTCTCTCGACGTCACCTTCACCCCCATCATCTTCAGATACATGAAGAGCTCCGCTTTGTGATTCAGATGGTGCTCCAGTGCGAAGAAGGCCATCTTCCATTTCGGCGCCCGCCCTAATTGCAACGTGTCCAATTCCGTCGTCATGAACTCCTGTTCGCTCATCGCTGTGAAACTTTCCAGGAAGTACTCGCTGTTCTCCCGGTAGAGCGCTATGCATTCCTCCACGGCTGCGGTCGGCGTCCGGCGGTTGGTGATGAAGACATGCCGCAGGGTCGGCAGCGCCCATTCGTTCCTCCGGATGCCGTCCGCATTGAACCGGAGCGCGTAGGCCATATGATACATCAGTTGACCGGCCGTGAACGATTCATCCGTCGGCTTCCAATCCTTCTGTTCCGGCGGCACCAGCCGGAAGAGCGGTTCGGTCGGAGCAAGCTGCATCCTGGCGTAGTCCTGGAACTGGAGGGGGGTCATGGTCATCCTTCGAATTCTGAGTGAATGGTGATCGTATCGCCGTTCAGGCGGATATGGAGCACATTCGGGCGGCAGCAGACGGTACAATCTTCCGTCAGCATCTGGTTCTCTCCCCCTTCCGGCTCGACGAACACCTCGTTGAGCTCGCCGCAATAGGCACAGCGGAATGTCCCGAACATGTCCATGCGTCAAAATAGAGAAGTTGAAGGGGAAAAACCACCCAGGAACCCGGCCGACACCGGAATCGTCCAATGGAACGGGGGTGCAGGGAGTCCCCGGCCGGGATTGCTTGTCTCCCCTAATTTCAGTATTTTTATATACTTACAACGATTTTTCACTGCCTCACTTAACATCCAGTACTACAATATAGGAGTATGTTGCGTATGCGTTTTAAGACGTTGATGATGACCACGATCGCGTTCCTGATGGTGACGGGGTTCATTGGCTGCGGCGGTTCGTACGTTGCGGATATTGCCGGTGAGAAGATCTCGGTGGAAGAGTTCGAGCAGGTCTACGCCAAGAATAACGGCGGATGGGAAGCAGCAAAGAAGACATCGGTGGAGGACCGACAGAAATTCCTCGATCTGTACGTGAAATTCCGCCTGAAAGTGAAGGAAGCATACGCTCTGGGATATGATAAGGACAAGGAACTGCAAAGCGAACTGAACGACTACCGGAAGAACCTGGCGGTTTCCTACATGCTGGAGAAGGAGATCACCAAACCTGCCTTGGAACGGCTCTACAACCGGAAACGGCAGGAGATCCGCGCCAGCCACATCCTGATCGGCAACAACTCGCAGAACCCGGCCGATACGCTTGCGTACTTCACCACGGCGATGGCCATCATCGATTCGCTGCGCCAGGGCGTTCCGTTCGCCCAGCTGGCGCTCCGGCATTCCACCGATCCCTCCGCACAGTACAACCAGGGGGACCTCTATTATTTCAGCGCCGGCATGATGGTGCCGGAGTTCGAGGATGCGGTCTACTCCCTGAAGAAGGGCGAGGTCAGCACAGTGCCGGTCCGGACGCAGTTCGGTTACCACATCATCACCGTCACCGATATCCTCCCCAATCAGGGACCGATCCATGTCAGTCACATCATGAAGCGCCTGGCGCCGAATGCCTCTCCGGAGGATTCTGCCGCAGCAGCCAAGGAACTCTCCGCCTATCGCGATTCCATCCTTGCCGGGAAGGATTTCGGCCTGGTGGCACGCAACATCTCGGATGATACGTTCAGCGGCGGACGGGACGGCGATCTCGGGTTCGTGGACCGCGGCCGCACCGTGCGTGAGTTCGATGACGTCATCTTCTCCATGAAGGACAGCAGCATCTCGCAGATCGTCCGGACGCAGTTCGGCCTCCACCTGATCAAGCGCCACACGTCCAAGGGGATCGCACCGTACAATGAGATGGAGCAGCAGCTGAAATCGGAGTACCAGAATTACCGCTTCCAGTACGACCAGGAGCGGATGGTCGAGAAGATTAAGAAGGAGTATGCCTTCACCGAGAACGCCGATGTCATCTCTGCGTTCACCGGTGCGGTCGACCCGAAGTCCTCCACCGATGATGCGAACTGGGACAGCACGTTCACGCCGTCGCTCCGCCGCGCGGCGATCTTCACCTATGCCGGCAAGAGCATCACACTCGACTCCGTGATCGCCCTGGTGCGGCTGAACCCGGAACTGAACAGCCTCCGGTTCGACCTGCCGGCCACCATCAGCACCATCGTGAAGAAGACCGGCACCAACCTCATCACCGAGTACCATGCCCAGCAGCTGCAGAGCAAATTCCCCGGCTTCGCCCGCACCATGAAGGAGTACGAGGAAGGGATCCTGCTCTTCAAAGCCGAGCAGGAACAGGTCTGGAACAAGGTGCAGCCGACCGATTCGTCGCTCCGCCTCTTCCATGCCGCGAACCGGACTAAATATACCTGGCCGGACCGGGTGAACGCACAGGAGATCTATGTGAAGAATGACAGTATCGCCAAATTGGTCAAGCGTTCGATGACCGGGTACACCATGGATTCGCTGGTCGCACGCAAGACGAAAACAAAGAACAAGAAACCTGTGTACGATACGCTCAAGATCGCTGTCGCACCGATCACCTTCGATTCCGCCGCCGTTCTCTTCAACGACCGGGAAGCGACCAAGGAGTCACGCGGGGAACATGGACTGGAACCGGTCACCAAGAACGACCTGACACGCCGTGCCTGGACCCAGTCCATGGATGACACCACAAGCTTCTTTGCCAATGAGGGCGGGTATTCCATCGTCAAAGTGTTAAAGAAGGAAGCGTCCCGCGAGAAAACGTTCGAAGAGGCGGTCAGCGAGGTCTCCGGTGCTTTCCAGGAACATGAAACGAAACGCATCGGCGATGAGTGGTACGCATCCCTGCAGAAGAAGTACCCCGTCGTCCTGAATGCCGCAGCGGTCGGTAAGACCTTCACCGGTCAGACCGCTCCGGCGGACCAGCAGTGATGTCCATTGCACGCACCATAGTGCTCCGGGAGGAAAGCGCACGCCGCTTTCCTCTTTTTATTTCCATGCTGTGGCTGTTCGCGGCCGGCTGCACTCAGACCGAACCGGCCGGCACTGTGGTCGCCCGGGTGAACGAGAGCGTACTGACCATGGAACAGGTCCGCGCAGATTCGGACCCGTCACGCCCCCTTTCACAGAACGAGGTACGGCAGTATGCCAACCGCTGGGTGGTGAACGAACTGCTCTTCCAGGAAGCGGCCTCGCGCGGGTACGATGAATCCGAACAGCTGCTGGCGAAGGTACGGGAGGCGAAGAAACAACTGACCATCGCGGAACTGCTGGAACGCGAGGTCTATTCCGTCGCCGAGAACGCCATCCAGCCGAGCCGGATCGCCACATACTATCAGGCCCATGCGGCAGAGTTCGTGCTGCAGGAGGATATCGTCCGGCTCTCCGTTGCCGTCTTCGCGGAGATGGAACCCGCCAACAGGTTCCGTGCGTCCGTGCTCGGCGGGACGGGATGGGATGCCGGAGTGGCAGCAGCAGCCGGGGACCAGGCGAACGGTCTGATCTCCTATACCGATTCGACATTCTACAGTTCTTCCTCCCTCTATCCTCCCGAATTGTGGAAGGTAGCGGGAGCGCTCGGCATGCTGGAGGTCTCGTTCCCGGTGAAGACGAGCGTCGGGTACGTGGTGATGCGGTCGCTCGGTCAGTTCAGGAGCGGTGCCGCCGCCCCCATCGCCTATGTGGAGCCGCAGATCCGCGGCCGGCTGGTGATGGAACTGCGTCAGGAACGCTATCAGCAGTACATTCAAAGCCTCCGTGCGAAACATTCCGTGCAGATGATGGTCGCCGTGCAGGACACCCTTAGCGGAGAACGATAAACCTATGAGACTCATTGCAGCAGTATTGGTCGGCATCACCTTCCTTTCGGCCCAGCAGTCGCTGGACCGTATCATCGCCGTTGTAGACCGCGAGGTGATCACGGAGTCGGACCTGAACTTCACGGTGCAGCAGCTGGCGATGCAAAACCGGCTCGATCCGAAATCCAGGGAACTGCGCGAGCGGGTGCTGGACGGTATGATCAACGACAAGCTGGTGCTGGCACAGGCGATCGAGGACAGCGTGATCGTGACGGACGAGGAAGTGACCGAACGGCTGGAGCAGCAGATCTCCCGCATGGTCTACCAGGTGGGCGGTCAGGAGAAACTGGAGGAGGCGTACGGCATGACCGTGAACCGGATGAAGCGCGACTTCCAGTTCCGCGAACTCATCCGCAAACAGATGCTCGTGCAGAAGATCCAGCAGCAGCGCCAGATGCAGCTCACCGTCTCTCGCCGCGAGGTGGAGGAATTCTTCACCACCTATAAGGATAGCATCCCGCCGGTGCCGATGGAGTACGAGCTGAGCCATATCTATGTGGAACCGAAACCGGACAGCCTCACGCTGAAAGCGACCGTGGCGCGCATCCAGGCGATCGCGGACAGCATCAAGGCCGGTGGGGATTTTGCGCTCTTCGCCAAGCGGTACTCGTCGGACGGTTCGGCGGACCAGGGAGGCGATCTTGGGTTCGCACGGCGCGGTTCGTTCGTGAAGGAGTTCGAGGAGGTGGCGTTCACTCTGTCGGTGAACGAGGTCTCCAAACCGGTCAAGACACAGTTCGGCTACCACATCATCCAATTGGTGGAACGACGCGGCGATGCCGTGCGCACCCGCCACATCCTCTTCCCGCTCGAGATGTCCCAGGCGAACGACGACAGCGCCGTGGCACTGCTCGGCCGTCTGCGTGCCGAGGCGCTCAAGGGGGAGAGTTTCGGCTTCCTGGCGCGCATGAATTCCGAGGACCCGGATACGAAGGACATCGGGGGCGACCTGGGACGCGTCTCGGCCGAACAATTGGACCCGGCCTTCGCCGATTTTGTGAAGTCCGCCAAGGCCGGCGATATCAGCGAGCCGCGCAAGCTGACCGTGCAGAACAAGTACGGGTACCACATCATCTTCGTCCGCTCCATCACTCCGGAGCATACGATCAACCTGAAGGATGATTACAAGAGGCTGGAACAGCTCTCGCTCCAGTTCAAACTGAGCACCACGTACGAGCAATGGGTGGAGGAGCTGCGGAAGAACATCTATTGGGAAAAGAAATTGTAACTGGATAGGAATTTCATTATACTCACATACACTATCAACGCAAAACGAGGAGAAACACCATGGCACAGCACAAATCAGCAGAAAAACGGAACCGCGCCAACGAGCGCCGCGCCAAGCGCAATGTGGCGGACAAATCGACGATGCGGACACTCCTGAAGAAGGTCCGCTCCACCCAGACCAAGGACACCGCCGTTTCGCTGCTGAAAGAGACCATTTCGTTCCTGGATAAACTGGCCGGCAAGAAGGTCATCCATGCGAACAAGGCTTCGAACCTGAAGTCGAAGCTGACCAAATACGTGAACAAACTGAAGTGATCCCGGTTTGACCGGTACGAACAAGGCCCTCGCATGAGGGCTTTGTTGTTTTAAAGCAACGCCGGATCGTGTCACGTGTGCGGTGATACTCTAAGCGTAATGGTGACTGTCACCGATAAGGATCCATGTGCCAGGGTGACAGTCACCGACTAATACGTGCTCTGCGGTGAATGACGGAATCACGTGCCGGTGTGATCTCCCTCTTCTCCGTGACCTCTGAGCACTCTGTGGTGTAAATATTTTTATACATCCGCCCGGAAACAACAAGGTCGAAGCATCGCTTCGACCTGCAGCGTAATGGTGACTGTCACCGATAAGGATCCATGTACCAGAGGTGACAGTCACCGACTATTGCGTGCTCTGCGGTGAATGTTCGTTACAGCAATCCGTCCTTTTCCATCTGCAGTTTCGTCAACTCCCGCACTCGCTTCTGATACTCGGCACCCTTGGCCGGCTGTGAGAACATCAGGATCTCGTAGGCCTGGATGGCAGCGCGGTATTCACCCTGCGATGCATAGATCTCCGCCAGGGTCGGCGTCACAGCGTCCGATTCGTACGCCTGATCGTCCGGTGTCTCCTGCGGGACCGGCGTGGAGGGAACATAATTCTCCTGCGGCACGATGCGCTCGGCGCTCTGCAGTTTCTCGGTGAGGGAATCGAGATCGGTGGTGTTGTACGTCTGGTCCGGTTCCGGTACAGCGGTCCCGGTCATCTCCGCGAACAACTGCGCCTGTTCCGGAGAGGAGAAGACCGGCTCCGGTTCGAAATGTTCCTCCGCCGGTGCGGTTGACGCGGCAGGGACGGCAGGTTCCGGTTCCACATAGGCATCGTTCACGAACTCATGCTGCATCAGCGGCTCAACATCCTGGACGGGAATGACCGGCGGGGCAACGGGTGCGGTCACGACTGCATCTCCGCTCAGGTAATCGTCCAGACGGATCGGTGCGTCGATATTGATGCGCTGCTGGTTCTGTGCGAAGTACTCATCGTACGTGGGGAAATTCTCTTCGGGCTGGCGGAAGAACTCCTGCTGCGGCTCAACAAAGGAAGCGGCCGGCTGTGATGGTGCGGAGAGTTCCGCTTCGACCGATTCCAGTCCGGGGAAGCCCATCTCTTCGAACGACGGAAGGACGAACTCTTCTTCTGCAGCGGCGGACGGTTCTGCCGCCGGTGTTTCCGGAGCGTATGCCGGTTCCGGTATGGAGGCCGCAACTGGAGCCGGTGCAGGTGCCGGAGCGGTGCCCGGAAGGGTGAAATAGTTCGTATCGGTGGTACGGGTCGATTCGTCCGGTTTGTTCGGCACGGCGGCCAGCAACTCTGCGGCGGTCTGATTGAACGGCGAGAGCTCGAGCGCCTTGCTGAACGCGGCGGAGGCGCGGGAATACTCCTGGAACGCCAGGTGCGCCTTGCCGAGCACGATGTATCCGGCGTAGTACGTCGGGAAGTTCGGGATCCCTTCCTCCAGCAGCTTCATCGCTTCGGCGTTCTGTTCCTTGCCAAGGTACAGGTCCGCAAGACGGGCGAAGAGCATGGAGCCGGGATTCTCGGCCATCTTCTGTGCAAGGAACTCTATGTCGAACTCTTCTAATTCCATAAAAAAATGCCAGTGAAAGGGATTCTCACTGGCATAAAATAGTCAACTCTCGTGTGATTTGCAAAGGACCGGCACTGCGGCTCAGACGGCGAGCGGCTCCACCGCCAGCTGCATCTGCGCCATCTTGATCCGGCGTGCTTCCAGGGCCTGCTGCACGGACATCAGCGCCACGAACCCGTACCCGGCGGTGAAGAGCAGCTGGAACGGCACAGCGGCGATCTCCAGATAATAGAGGGACGACAGCACGCCGAAGAAGCAATAGAGCGCCAGCGCGATCTCGATGATAACGGTCCAGCTGAATTTCACCGGCACGTACTTCTTGTCGTTCCAGGACTGCTTCTTCCCTTCGATGCCGTATTTGGGGGTGCGGACGAATTCCGATTTCCGCTTGAACAAGCCTTCCAGGACCGCTTTGCTGTTGTTCACCGCGAAGCCCATGCTGCCGGCCATGAAGACCGGGAAGAGCATGATGCGTTTGCGCCAGTCGGCGTAGATGTCCTTCTGCGAGTACATGTAGAAGAGGAACGACCCGATGAACGCCAGGACGAAGACGGACATGAAGTCGAAGTACGCGTCGAACTGACCGCCGTGCTTGATGAACGTGAGCGGCACGTTCAGGATGCTCGCCAGGATGATGAACGGGAAGACGATGTTGTTCGTCAGATGGAACGTGCTGTGGAACTTGATGCGGAACGGGATGTCCGACTTCCAGACCATGGGGAGCAGTTTCCGGGCGGTCTCGATCGCACCCTTGGTCCAGCGGAACTGCTGCGACTTGAGGGCGTTGATCTCGGCCGGAAGCTCGGCCGGCGAGGTAACATCGCGGAGGAACTTGAACTTCCAGCCGCGGAGCTGGGCGCGGTAGCTCAGGTCCAGGTCCTCAGTAAGGGTGTCGCTCTGCCAGTTGCCGGCATCCATGATGGTGCTCTTGCGCCACACGCCGCCGGTGCCGTTGAAGTTGATGAAATAGCCGGCCTTGTTCCGGATGTTCTGTTCGATCACGAAGTGACCGTCCAATGCCATCGCCTGTGTGCGGGTCATCAGCGAGTAGTCGCCGTTCAGATGCTCCCAGCGGGTCTGCACCATGCCGATCTTGGCATCCTGATAGAAGTACGGAATGGTCTTGCGGAGGAACTCCGGTTTCGGGATGAAGTCCGCATCGAAGATCGCCACGAACTCCCCTTTGGCCGTCTTGAGCCCTTCCTTCAGCGCGCCCGCCTTGAAGCCTTTCCGGTTCGTCCGGTGGCCGTGCACGATGTTGAAGCCCTGGGCCTGCTTCTCGCGGACGATGCTCGCCACGAGGTCGACCGTCTCATCGGTCGAATCGTCCAGCACCTGGATCTCCAGCTTGTCCTTCGGATACTCGATGGCGCAGGAGGCATCGATCAGCCGGCGCACCACGTACATCTCGTTGAAGAGCGGGAGCTGGATGGTGACCATCGGCGTCTGCGTCATCGGCAGGTCCCCTTCCACCTCGTTGCGGTGGCGGTAATAGTGGTAGATCATGACGAATCCGTGCGCTCCGAAGATGAACAGGATGCTCAGACAGATGATGTAGGCGATCAGAATGAATTGTTCCATGGTTCGGTTAGGTTGAGTGAGAGAAAAGAACTATAAAATATTTTGTAATCGGGTCATTGATTCATTGACTCAAAAACGATACTGTGCAACGTGATATAAATGTTTTACTACTTATTGAGTCAATGACTCATTGATTCAATGAATCAATAACGATACTTTGTTTGTTTTTTGTAACTAATTGATCCATTGATTCAATGAATCAATTCCTCGTAATTTTTTCCTGTATCTACCAGTTCGCGACCGTCTCCAGCAGCATATCCTCGGCCACCTTGTCGATGGCAGCGGTCAGCGCCACCTCGCGCGTCTGCTGACCCTGCGTATACTCGCCCCAGTAGGAGAAATCGCGCTCCCAGACCTTCTTGCGGAGCTTCATGTCGGTGTACGTGGCGCGGACGGTGATGGTCACTTTGCGTGTCTTGACGATGTTGTTCCCGCTGATCACGTTCGGCGCATCGATGATGGTAACGATGGAGCCTTCCAGGATCGAATCGGAGGTGAGCCGTTCGCCGAGTTCCAGATTGTTGTCGCTCCGGAAGAGGTCGATGAGCTTCTGTGTGAACTTCTCACGGAGCCCCGGCTCGCCGAAACCGCTCACATCCTCGAACAGCGGGATGGCGATCGTCTTGAGATGCGGCGGCACCGATGCTCCGGTAAAGGAGTAGCAGCTGCCGAAGAGCGTGAAACAGAACAGTGAGAATAATATCAGTGTTGCCTTCATAATCCGTACTCTTTGATCTTCCTGTAGAGCGTCCGTTCCGAGATCTGCAATTCGTCCGCTGCCAGACGCCGGTTGTTGTGGTACTTCTTCAGTGCATTTTCGATCATCCGCCGCTCCATCTCCGTCAGAGAGAGGGTCTCCTGCACGGCGCTGGACTGTCCTGCCGGGACGAGCCCCGGCGCACCGTTCGCTCCGAGCACCCCTTTCAGGAGGTTCTTCACTTCGAGCATATCGTTCTTCAGTTCGATCAGCGCGCGGTAGAGCAGCTGCCGTTCGTCGAAGTCGTTCTGTTTGGTGACGAGCATCGGCAGGTTCCGTTCCTCGGCCGGCATCCGCAGGTACTTACGAATATCCTCGGCGTCCAGACTCCTTCCCCGCTCCAGCACCAGCATGCTCTCCACTACGTTGCGCAGTTCGCGCACGTTGCCGTGCCAGTAATACTGCTGCAGCAGCTCCTCGGCCGCCGCGGTCATGCCGCCGAAGCGGATGCCGTTCTTCGCCGAGAACTCCTCGACGAACTTTGCGAAGAGCAGCGGGATGTCCTCTTTCCGCTCGCGCAGCGCCGGGATGCGGACGTTCACCGAACGGAGCCGGTAGAAGAGGTCCTGCCGGAAATTACCGCTGCGCACTTCATTCTCCAGGTCCTTGTTCGTCGCTGCGATCACCCGCACATCCACTTTGCGTGCGGTGGAGGAACCAACGCGGAGGAACTCGCCGTTCTCCAGGATGCGGAGGAACTTCACCTGCGTGGCGAGCGGAAGTTCGCCGATCTCGTCCAGGAAGATGGTCCCGCCGTCCGCCAGTTCGAAGTATCCTTTCCGTTCGCTGCTCGCGCCGGTGAAGGAGCCCTTCTCGTGACCGAACAGTTCGGATTCGATGATCCCTTCCGGGATGGCGCCGCAGTTCACGGTGACCATCGCCTTCTTGGAACGGCTGCTGGCGCCGTGAATGGCGTGCGCGACCACTTCCTTGCCGACGCCGCTCTCTCCGGTGATCAGCACGGTGATGTCCGTCGGGGCCACATGCTGCAGCACCTGGACGATCTCCTGCATCTCGAGCGATTCCCCCACAATGCCGAATCGGCGCTGGAATTCACTTCTGGTCATCGGTTGTTCCACGTTCGTTCCGCTCACCGTTTCACCACATACCAGTCGATGTTGAACTTCTCTTTCAATTCTGCGCCGAACACCTTCGCCAGCCGCTCCTCTGCGAATCCGTCGAATGCCACGGCGAACACTATTTTGCCGCCGCTCTGTTTCTGGAACACCATGGCCGGACGGCCGACCGAAGCGGTCAATGATTGCGCCTGCGCTGCAGCGGCCGATTCCTGCGAATAGACACCCACCTGCACGACGAAATTGCCTGTAACCGGGGCCTGGACCGGGGCTGCCGACTCGTTCTTCTCTTCCGGAGCCGGGACGATCTGCACCGGCTGAAGTGCCGGCGCTTTCTGGATGCCGATCTCGGACGGTTTCGCTTCGTTCTGCGAGAAGATGGAATTGGGATACTGCTGGTTCAACTGATTCATCTTTGCATCGGCGGTCTTGTAGAGACCGACGGCGTAGTAGTATTGATACACTTTATAGAGCGCATCGTCCGCCCAGACATCGTCCGGAAAGCGGTCCACGAGCGACTGGTACTTCTTCACCGCCTGGTCGCCGTTCTGCGTGGTATAGGCATCCAGATAGAGTACGCCGGGATCGTTCGGGGAGGTCCGGAGCCAACCGCTCACTTCGGCGCGGACGCGGTCCATGCCGCCGGAGTGGATCAGGTCCAGACGGCGGCGGACCTCCTGTTCGCTCAGCTGCGCAGAAAGCGCGGAGACGGCGAGCAGAAGAGCGGCGGTGATATGGATGAGACGATTGTTCATCGGTTCCTTAATTGGTCCCCGGCAGCAGGGTGCCGAAGAGTGTCTGAGCGTTCGCGCGGTCGATGCGGACCCGGCGCAATTCCCCGACGGCAGCGTTGCCGCGCGGGAAGACGGTCTTCTTGTTCGTATCGGTCCTGCCGAGCAGGTCCTCTGTGGACCGGGAGCTGTCGCGCTCCACGAGCACTTCCACATCGGTGCCGATCAGCTGCTGATTGATGTCGAAGGCGATGCCGTTCTGCAGTTCGATGATCTCATTCAGCCGTTCGGTCTTCAGTTCCTCGGCCACATCGGCCCCCATCTCGAATGCTTTCGTATTCTCACGGGGCGAATATTTGAACATGTATGCGCCGTCGTACCGCACTTCCTTGATGATCTCCATCGTCATCCGATGATCTTCCGGTGATTCGGTCGGGAAGCCGGCGATGATATCGGTGGAGAAGCTCGCTTCCGGGATGGCGCGCTTGATGCGGTCCATGAGTCCCAGGTACTGTTCGATCGTATACGTCCGGTTCATAAGCTTCAGGATGCGGTTCGAGCCGGACTGCACCGGAAGATGGATGTACTTGCAGATGTTCCGGTGAGCGGCGATCGTCTCGATCAGCTTGTCACTCATATCCTGCGGGTGCGATGTGGTGAAGCGGATGCGCATGGCGCTGTCCGTCTCTGCCACGGCGCGGAGCAGGTCCGCGAAATCAGCGCCGCCGTCGTTGTACGAGTTCACATTCTGTCCGAGCAGCGTCACTTCCTTGAATCCCTGTCTGCTCAGCAGCGCCACCTCGTCCACCACGCTCTTCAGGCTGCGGCTCCGTTCACGGCCGCGGGTGAACGGGACCACGCAGAAGGTGCAGAACTTGTCGCAGCCCCGCATCACGGAGAGCCAGGCGCTGATCCCTTCGGTGCGGAGCGGGGTGATGTCGTCGTAGTTCTCCACACGGGAGAGTTTCACGGCGATGCCGCGTTCCCCGGCCTTCGCATCCTCGATCAGTTTCGGCAGCCGGCGGTACTCGTCCGGACCGACCACGATATCGACAAGATTATTCTTTTCTACCAATACAGTGCGGAGCCGTTCGGCCATGCAGCCGAGGACGCCGATGACCACATCGGGATTGCGGCGTTTATGTTCCTTCAGCTCAGACACCCGTTTTTGTGCGCGCTGTTCCGCATTGTCCCGCACACTGCAGGTGTTCACCAGGATAAGATCCGCTTCGGCCGCTTCGTTGGTCGGAAGATAACCGACGGCATTGACGACACTGAGTACGACCTCGGTATCCGCCACATTCATCTGGCAGCCGTAGGTTTCCACATATACTTTTTTGGTTTTGGTGACATCCATGCGTTACAAATATACCCACACCCTGACATTTGGACAATGGAAGGAAGGCTCTATTAACTAAAATTAATTGAATAAAGGGAAGATTAACGGATTTTAAGAAATGACAGTGTTGCCGTTTTGTCAGCATACAACAATAAAGGGGGAAATTGGCGCTACAGGGCGGGAAAAGTTATCCACAGGTTATGAACGGCGGGAGCGGACGGTGAGAGTCACCAACGGGATGCAACCACGAAGACACGAAAGCACAAAAAAAGAGGGAATATTGATCTAAGTAGAGAAATGCAGAATGATGAATGAGGAATGATGAATGGATCAAGGTCGATGCGCAAGGCGAGATCAAAAGAGCCTAAACAATATGCGGTGAGGATACGTGCGGGAGACAACCACAAAGTCACTAAGGCACAAAATATTGTCAAAAGAATCCAACGAAGACGAGAAACGCAGAATGATGAAAGGGACAATGTCGATGCGCCCGGGAAAATCAAAAGAGCACCGTCGGTGAGGGTCACCTACGAGGTGACCCTCACCATCGCCACTTACTCCGGTGTATAGACCTCATAACATTGCAGTGTCGGATAACCGCACACGAAGACCTTGTCATTACCAGCACCAGCAGTAACTTTGATGAGTTTATGCGCAAGTGTATTATTTATAATGATTGCGGAGAATATAATCATGTAGACAAATACATTTAGTCTGTTATAATATTCCTTAATCTATTCTATTATTGTTATATGTATAACTATCAACCTATCGATGCCAATCTATCCAGTTGCCTGATTCATACTTAAGAATTGTTCCTCTTGATCCTACGGCCCATCCTATTGATGAGTTAACAAAATAGACTGTTTCAATTGTAAAAGTATTCGTTGGATCCCTTTGCCAGATTTGTTGCCACGATTGACCACCGTTCGTAGAGCTTAGTATATTCGTCCCCCTATTGATCCATATTTCCTGATCATTAATTACCGAAAGATTCCAAAAGGGAGGTCCAAAGTTATGGTACACCCATTCCCAATTTATCCCGCCATTTGTAGTTTTCAACACTCCTGCATATCCAACAGTAAATCCTATTAAAGAATCAATACATTGTACTTTTGAAACAGGGGCTTGAACCTGAGAAGGAGTGGTTTGTTTAATCCATGATTCTCCATTATTTGTCGTATGGAGAATTAATGGTACCCCGAAGTTATCATATCCTGTATTGCCAACAACCCAGCCATGATGACCTTTAAACGATACTCCAGAGAGTGAGCCCTCATCACTCGAATAAGCCACTTTCCAATCTACTCCCATATTTGTTGTATGAAGAATGACATTGCTTTTCTGTCCAACGATTGGGATAGATCCACCCACAGCCCATATATTAGAAGGATTCACAAACTTCACTTCTGATAATTGAAACGGCGAGGGGTTTGTTAATCCTGTCCAAGATTTCCCTCCATCCGTAGAATACAAGGTTGTATCTCCAACTGCTATGATAGAATCCTTGTTTAATACTGATATTGAGTATAAATTTTTAGAATTACCTGTCTTCAGCCCAATCCATACTTTACCCCCATCAATTGTTTTGTATATACTGCCGGGCTCACGCGTAACCAACCACCCTATAAGACTATCACTAAATTCAATATCATGGATCGAAGTATATTTTGAGAGAGTTTCATGAGCTTCAAAATTGAGTGTCGAATCGGAGGATAGGATGACATTATTTTGATCGACCCCAATAATTCGTGGCATTGTGCTATCGGTGTTCTCGACATGAATGTTGTAAGATTGAGAATCTTCTTGATTAAAACTGAGTGTCATTTTATTTTCAATATTCTTTGAATAGGTCATATTATATACTGTACCACTAAAATCACTATTTGATAGAAAAATCATTTTCTTGGTTTGGCTACCATTCAAACCAGTAATGCGGTAAAAATATACTCCGTATGCGACCTTACGATTATTATTATCGGTCCCATCCCAAAATACATGATGTGTTCCTTGATACCCGATGTTAATTGATGTAATTGATTTTATCATTCGGCCTATGATATCATATATATTAACCGATACTGGTGCATTTTTCTTGATACTATACTCTATTTTAGTTCTGTCTGTAAAAGGATTAGGGTAATTCTGTAAAACCTCATAATCATTAATACGATCTTTA
>JABWAK010000277.1 GCA_013361065.1 Bacteroidota bacterium | reverse complement strand
CATTCGCTGGAACACATGAACGATGAAGCGGGGAAGATCAAGAAATCCCTGCAGCATGATGCCGGCGAGGCCTGTGACCTCTGCGGGAAACCGATGATCATCAAGTGGGGCCGGTACGGTCAGTTCAAGGCGTGCTCCGGATATCCCACCTGCAAGAACCGCAAGCCGCTCCAGGATGAGACGGAGAAGTACGCCCATGTCACCGGTGTGATCTGCAAACTCTGCGGCGGCGAGATGAAGGTGAAGGGCGGACCGTTCGGTACGTTCCTCGGCTGCTCCAACTATCCGACCTGCAAGAACACGCAGCCGATCTCGACCGGTGTGAAATGTCCGAAATGTGCGGATGGGGAGATCATCCAGAGCAAGACGCGCAAACGCCGGATCTTCTACCGGTGCTCCAATGCGACCGGCGACGACAAGAAGTGCGATTTCATCTCCTGGGAGATGCCGGTGATGCAGCCCTGCAAGAACTGCGGCAATAACTATCTGACCAAGAAATCGACCAAACGGAAAGGCGATTATCTGCTCTGCCCCAGCTGCAAGGAAGAGTACTATCTGGATGAGCAGGAAGCGCAGGCGATCGCCGTCTGATGACCTGAATGCAGAAGATGATACGCGCATATCTTTCGTACCTTGAGGACGAAAGGAACTATTCGCAGCATACCGTGGTATCGTATGCCAACGACCTTGCGCAGTACCATGCCTTCCTGAGCGCCAATCATCCCGATCTGCTGGACCACCACGATGACACCGACCCCGGTGTCATTCGTGCTTTTCTGGGGATGCAGCTCGATGCCGGCATGTCCCGGAAGAGCATCCTCCGCAAACTCTCCACGCTCCGTTCCTTCTATAAGTTCCTGGTGCGCCGCTCTGCGGTCAAACGCAATCCTGCACTCGGCGTCGTCTCACCGAAGGTGGACAAGCGTCTCCCGCAGTTCATCGATCAGGAATCGATGCAGGCCATCCTGGCGCTGCCGGAACGTACGACGCCGGCCGGGGCGCTCGATGCCGTGGTGCTGGAACTCCTGTACGGCAGCGGTATTCGGCGCGCTGAATTGATCGGACTGAATGTCGATGATATCGACCACAGCAACCGGACGGTGAAGGTGACCGGCAAAGGGAACAAGCAGCGTATTGTACCGGTCACATCGAATGCACTGCAGGCTGTCGCAGGCTATCTGCCGTTCCGTTCCCCGGCTGCGCCGTCGGAACGCGCACTGTTGTTGAACCGGAACGGCGAACGTATCACGCCTTCCGTGGTACAGCGGATCGTCCGGACCTATCTTGCCGGTTCGGACGGCATCACCAAACGGAGCCCGCACGTCCTCCGCCACTCTTTCGCGACCCATCTGCTCGATAACGGGGCGGATATCATGGCCGTGAAGGAGATGCTCGGGCATGAGAGTCTTTCCACCACACAGGTCTACACCCACGTCACCGTGGAACGTCTCAAACGGATCTACCAGCAAGCTCATCCCAAAGCAACCACGTAAAGGAGACCGCTATGAACATCTACATCACTGCCCGTCATTTCAAAGCACACGAGACCCTCCGCAGTTATGCATTCGATGCCTTGAACCGGCTTGAACAGTTCCATGACGGCATCATCAGCGCGGACCTGGTGCTGAGTTTCGAGAAGTCCAAGAACAGTGTGAAGATCGCAGAACTGGTCGTGAAGGTGCAGGGAACGGTGTTGAAAGCGGTACAGAAATCGGAGGAATTCAACAGATCGATCGAATCGGCGGTGGTCAAGATGGAACGGCAGTTGCAGAAACATAAGACCAAGACCCGCGGCAAGGATAAGACGGTCATCCGGAAGAAACGCGAGAAGGAATAACGGGGTATTATGGCACTTAATATCGGGAAAGAATACCGGAAACAGAGCATCACGGTCGGGTTCCTCTACGAGAAGAACAAGGGCCGGCTCAAATTCGAGACCCTCGTCA
>JABWAK010000117.1 GCA_013361065.1 Bacteroidota bacterium | reverse complement strand
TCAAGTACTTCGGCGACTACGAACTGCTGACCATCAAATCGGCGCTGGATTTTTTCGCGGCGATGGCATTTGCGGCGTCGTTAGGGGTCGGGGTCTTTTTTTCCGTTATCACGGTTTTTGTGGTGCAGGGGGGATTGGCGCTGGGGGGATTTCTGGCGGGGGAAGTGATGACCGGTGACATGATTAACGAACTCACTGCTACAGGAGGGCTGCTTTTACTGGGGTTGTCGCTCATCCTGCTGGATGTGAAAGCGGAGACGAAGGAGGAACTGTTCATCTCCATGATCTCTCAGGCGGCAAAGACCGGCGTGATCAGGAACAAAGCGGAGTTCCTGCAGAGTGTTGCGGAACGGGAACTGCAGATGCCGACCAGCATCGGGCGGAAGGTGGCGGTGCCGCACGGCCGCGTGGCGAGCGAGAAGGAACAAATCGTTGTGATCTTCGCACGGCTTGCGCACGAAATGGTGTACGATGAATCGACCGGGGAGACCGTGCGCTTCATCTTCATGGTATCGACCGGGACGAATGAGACTGAGTATCTCACTGCGCTGCGGATGATCGCCACCAATATCCAGAACGGATCGGTCTATCAGCGGCTGCTGACGGCGCGGGACCGGTCGGAGGTCCACCACCTCTTCTCCGAGATCAAGCTGAGTCCTTCCGTCAAAAAGTGACCGGCCGTTACGGAACTTCTAGAAATACGAATGCCGCACCTGCGATCGCAGTGTGCGGCATTGTTCGTAAAAAACTATTGGAGGATCATTCCGTCCGGTCGATGACCGCTCCTCCGACCAGATCGTCCCCTTCATAGAAGACAACCGACTGTCCGGGCGTGATGGCCCGTTTCGGTGCGTCGAACACGATCCTCACTTCTCCCTCACCGTTCCCGCTGCCGCTCAATTGCGTGACGACAGCCGGTTCATCGGTATCCTTATAGCGGATCTTCACCGTCAGGTTCTTCCCTTCCCGCAGATCGGCATATTTGATCAGGTTCAGATGGGATGCATACAAGGTCGTGTGCAGCAGGTCCTTCTCATAACCGACCGTAATGGTATTGCTCTTGTGATCGATGCTTGTCACATAAAGCGGGTCCGGATGGGCGATGCCAAGACCTTTGCGCTGACCGACCGTATAGAACGGAAATCCGGAATGCTCACCGATCTTCTCCCCGTTCAAGCGAACATCACCGCCGGCCACCTTCTGTTCCAATTGCGGGACCTTATGCTTCAGGAACCGTTCGTAATTATTATCGGTGATGAAACAGATCTCAAAGCTTTCACCTTTCGCGGCGGTGCGAAGACCGTATTTCTGCGCCAAGGCCCTGACCTCCTCTTTGGTGTACGGCGCCAGCGGGAAGAGTGTGTGGTCCAATGATTCCTGGGTGACGTTCCAAAGCATGTAGGACTGGTCCTTGCGCAGGTCCGAACCGCGGGAGATCACGTGTCGTCCTGTCCCTGCATCCCGTCGGAGCTTCGCATAATGACCCATCGCAACATAATCGGCACCGAGCTGCTTCCCTTTCCGCAGCAGTTCCTCCCACTTGATCTTCCGGTTACAGATGACGCACGGATTCGGGGTCCGGCCGTTCATGTACTCATCGATGAAATTGTCGATCACCTGGCGGCCGAACACTTCGGAGAAATCCATCACATAATGCGGGAAGCCGAGTTTCGCGGCGATGATGCGGGCATCGTTGATGCCGTCCAGCGAACAGCAGCTCTTATCCCCTTCGATCGTCCCGCCGACATCATCATAATTGAACGTCTTGATGGTGATGCCGATGACGTCATATCCCTGCTCCACCAGCAGCGCCGCACAGACCGACGAATCGACGCCGCCGGACATGCCGAGAACGACCGTTTTTTTCTTTTCCGTTGAAATCATACCTCAAGGTACGAAATAATCATCACAAGAGGAAGTCGAGCTGCACGGCGAACCGTCCGTCCACGGCCCCGCTGATCATATCGTCACCGCTTCCGAGTGACGTTTCATGCAGCTTCATCGTCTCGCCGTATTTACCGCTGAGCCAGCAGCCATCGGCTACGTTCCAGCGGAGCACCACATACCACCGGAATCCGGAACCGTACAGCGGAGGATTGGAGACATTCCCCGGCACATCGGTCTCATACTGATAGAGCCGCGATGCATACGACGGTGCATCGAACCAGATCAGCCGGGTACGGACCATCAGAGCATCATCCCGCTGACGGTACCGGAGTTCACTGAAGGCAAGGATCCCATACTCCGTTGCAGTCCCCTGACCTGAATGGACGGTGACCCGTTCGATGCGATGCAGAATGGTCAGAGTGGAGTTCACAGCAGCAGAGAATCCTGCCCGGATCTTCTCCGATGTGAGCGGTACCGGTCCATTCACTGATCGGTGACGGTATTGAAGTTGTGCTTTCGTGCCGCGGGACAACGGTATCTCAGTGCCGATGAACGATTCAATACCGGATGAAGGAAGTTCAGGAGCAGCAGCCGGGAAACGGAACTGATCGACGAATGCAGAGAACCGCGTCCGTCCAAGTGTGAATTCCATACCAAGATAGTCTCCATGCTCCCCGACTCCCGGCGTTCGTTCAGCGAACGGCCTTCCGAATGGCGAACGGAACCGTGCCGGCATCGAACGGTGATGATAGACCATCGAGAACCGTTGACCGACAGGGATGAGAAGCCCCGCCGCCGTGGCGATCTGCTGCGGTCCGTTCCCTGCTGCTTCACCGAAAAAGCGAAGACCGGATACCGGCAAGTCCCAGCCGATGCTGGCTGCGGTGAGCGGACGGGTGGGATCAGCACTCAGTGATGTGGTACGGATCGGCCGTTCATATCGAACCTGCACGGCATTCAAAGTGATGAGTGCCGATGGCAGCGGACGATACTCGAGGATGGAACCGATGGTCCGCTCTGCTGTTCTATCCCTGCGCTGGAGTTCCGAACCGTTCCGGAACAGACCGGACGTATAGAACGACGTCACGGTGCCGCTGCTGTCGACGGATGCCGGTAGCCGGCGGAACGAGGCGAAACCGGAGAGTGCGAATGGACCAACAGAGGTTCGGAATCCTCCCCCGTTGAAATAACGGAACTCATCCGCAGACACTGTCGATGTGACTCCGCTGCTCCGCCGGACCGCCTGTCCGGCAGCATCACTCCCTTTCGATGCGGACATGGACCGTGCGAGGATGAGTCCCTGAGCTGATGAGACCGAGAATGTTCCGGCGACCACCCGGTCCAGTAGCGGAAGTTTGCTGAATTGAACGGAACCGGCAGCGAACGCACGTGTAGTGCTTTCCCCGGGATCCCGTTCGCGCAGGAACAATGCACGGTATGTTCCTCCTTCAATCTCGATACGCTGATATTCGGAGAACGGCGTCCCGTCATACCTGCTGTCGAGGAACCCCTGCGTTGTCTGCCTTCTTCCTTCCACTCTGCTCCGCAGTTCGAACCGCTGCGGGATCAGCACAGAGGATGCTGATACCCGAGGAGCGACTGTGATGAACGGCGCGATCCGTTCGAACATCTCCGGCGTCATCAACGCGGCATCATTCAATTGTGCGATATCCTCCACCTTCACCGTATCGGTGAAAAGGATGATCGATTCTGCCAGCATCGGCGAGATGAACGGGATGCGGAGTAGGTCACCGTAGGATGGCCGCGTGACATTCACCGGTGAACGGCGGAGTTCTTCCAGTTGGTCCGCCGCCTCGCGGATGACGGATTCCTCCTCCGATGCTGCTGCAGATTCCATCACGTCATCGATCGGCTCCTGTCCGCTCGCAATAAGAAAGAATGACAGTATCAATATGATTAGTTTCATGAGTCCCTCCTCCTCACTCGAACCGAAGTCCGAAGGTGTGCTGCAGACCGAGGGCAGGATGGATACCGATCGCATATTCTGCACGGAACGGCGAGACGGTGACGGAGAGCCCTCCCGTCAATCGGTCTGCCGAGGAATCCATGCCTGCACGCAGTGAGAAGGACGGATGGAGCGGCACCTCGGCACCGATGCGCACAAAGAGAGGATACCGGACATCCTTTACAAGGTCCGCCGCCAGAAGGATCCCTTCCGGAAGATGAAGTGCTGTGCCGAACAGGAAAAGACGCGGGATATCATCCGCTTCACCAAAATGAGCGCCGGTGATATTATGCACTGAAGCACCGAGAGAAACCACTGAAGAGAGACGGAACCGGAACCCGGCATCCCATTGTACGGCAAACGCCGAGCCATAGTCCTGAACAGCGATGTGGGATAGATGGAACGCAAGTCCGACGGAAACGTTGTCTTCGACGGACCGGGCCACTGCTGCAGTGACGCTCTGTTCGCGGTACAACGTGGAACCGAACCGCAGGAAACCGGCAGCGAGACCGAATCCGGCGATGGTGTCCGCAACGGCAGCGCCATGGGTCGTCAGCTGCGGAAGCTGGAACGGTGACGGCATGCTGAACATAGTCACCGAGCGGCGGGCGAACCCGGCATGCACCGCCGGATTGAGCCAGAGATGAGCGTCACTCGCGAGAGCAACGCCCGCACCGGCGCGTCCCGTCAGGGATGCCGGCTGAGCGTGTCGTTCGAACCCGCCGTAGAGATGTTGCAGCGCGAGAATCACTTGAATGGCGAGTACGAAACTTCTATATTGACGCATAACAATCCTCCAAAAAGGTGATGGTATGCTTCGTTCGTTCGTACTGCTGATGATGGTATCGGCTATCGGATATGCACAGATCGACTGTGATGTGACGGTGAACTTAGAGCAAGTCTCTGCGGCAAGGGAGAAATTGGCGAACTTCGAGCGCGATGTGGAAAACTACGTCAATTCCCAGAAATGGTCAACAGCGGATCTCGGTGGGGACAAGATAAAATGTACGGTCAATATTTTTTTCACTGCTGCCTCAGACGGCAATTATAAGGCACAGGTCTTCATCGGCAGTTCCCGTCCGATCTTCGTCGGCAAGAATCCTTCCGCCAAGAGCACCCCGATGGTCCGCATTTTCGACGACAAGTGGGATTTCAATTACGTGGATGGTCAACCGCTCTTCCGGAACGAGGCGCAGTACGACGCACTGACCGATTTCCTCGATTTCTACATGCTGGTGATCATGGGATTCGATTTCGATTCGTACGAGAAGTTCGGAGGGACGGAGTATTTCCGGAAGGCATTCACGCTCTGCAATCAGGCCCCGTCCAGCGTCAGCGGATGGGACCGCGGGACCGGTTCCAATTACAGCAAGTACAACCTGCTGGAGGAGATGCTGAACCCGAACAATCAACCGTTCCGCGAGGGATGGTATGCGTATCACTTCAAGGGATTGGACCTGCTGGCGACGAAACCGGAGAAGGGGTATGAGAACATGCTGGTGCTGCTGAATAACATCAAGAAGCTGAAACAGACTTCGAATCCCCGCGCCCTCCTCTTCAAGAATTTCTTCGATACCAAATACGGCGAACTGGCGGAGTCCTTCAAGGGATATCCGGATGCCTCCGTCTACCAGCTGCTGGTGCAGCTCGATCAGCCGCATCAGAACGCATACGAAGAGGCACTCAAATCCCGCTGACCGGGATCATTCCCCCCATTCCAGCACTTCCAGCTTCACGGCGGCGGTCCCGGTCCTGACCATATCCAGCGATTCTGCCGCACCGAGCGACAGGTCCATGATCCGTTCCAGTTTGAACGGTCCCCGGTCATTCACCCGCACGATGCAGCTCTTGCCGTTCTCCGTGTTGGTCACCCGAACCTTCGTATTGAACGGGAACGACCGGTGTGCGGCGGTGAGTGCATGCATATCATACCGCTCCCCGTTCGCCGTCTTCTTGCCGTGGAAATCATGCGCATAGAAGGAAGCGATACCCTGGTACGTGGTGGGACGCCCGGCATTGGTGACGGCGGCGGCGCGGCGGGGATCGACGGTCGGTTCTGCATGCCGGTCCTTGGTGAACCGCGGCGAGGAAGCGCAGGATGAAAGGAAGAGCAAAAAACAAATTCCAAATAACAAATTCCAAACCCCGTTTTCGTTCAGCGAAATCCGCGGTTTGGAATTTGTGTTTTGAGATTTGGAATTTCGTTTTCTAGAGATATTCATTCATCTGTTTTCGTTTCAGACTGTCGACGACCTCTTTCACTTCCTGCGATGCACCCTTCTTGCAGACCAGGATAGCATCGGGCGTATTGATGACGATGACATCCTCCATCCCGACGACGGCGATGAGCTTGTCGGAGGTGTGGACATAGGTGTTCTTCGAATTCACGGCGATCACTTTGCCGTGGATGTGGTTCCCCTGTTCATCCTTCGGCGCCAGACGGTTCACCTCATCCCATGAACCGAGATCGTTCCAGCCGAAATCCCCTTTCACCACGTACACGCGCTGCGCTTTCTCCATCACGCCGTAATCGATGGAGATGCCGCGGATGATGCCGTAGGTGGTCTCCAGGTTCTGTTCGAAGAGCGGAGTGCCGATGGAAGGCTGCAGATTGAGCAGCTGCGCATGCAGTTCGGGCAGACTGCGCTGGATCTCGTTCAGGATCGTGTCGGTCCGCCAGATGAACATCCCGCTGTTCCAGTAGAAGTCCCCGCTCTCCAGGAACTTGATGGCGGTGGCGTAGTTCGGTTTCTCCGCGAAGGTCTTCACTTCGAAGACGCCGGGCAGATTCACCGGCTGCGTCTCCTCGCTCCGGTCCTTCACCTGGATGTACCCGTACCCGGTCTCAGGGTGCGTCGGGTGGATACCGATGGTCACCAGTCCGGCCGTGACCTGTGCGACCTGCGCGGCGGTCTGCAGCACGCGGAGGAATTCCGGTTCATTGCCGATGATATGGTCCGCCGGCAATACGATCATCGTCCCTTTGGGATCGAGCCGGTTGATGAACAGCGCGGCGAGTCCGATGCAGGGGGCCGTGTTGCGTCCTACCGGTTCCACGATGATGTTCTCGGCCGGCACATTCGGCAGCTGTTTGACGATGGCATTCCGCTGCAGCTTGTTGGTCACCACGAACACATTCTTCTCGTCCACGAACCCGCGCAGGCGGCGGACGGTGTTCTGGATCATCGTTCCTTCACCGACGATCTCCAGCAGCTGTTTGGGATTCTTCTCGCGGCTGCGGGGCCAGAAACGGGAGCCGACGCCGCCGGCCATGATCACTGCATAGATGGGATGCTGTTGTTCCATAGGTTCGTTCCAGTCAATGAGAGAGCAATTCTTTGGGATCCGCCAGGAAGGTCGTCAGGTTGCGCATCAGCGCGATGCCGCCGGACGGTTCGCGCAATGCGATCTGCAGACGGTCGCCGACATCGCGGATAGCATGGGCGAACGGTTCGGATTTGATCTTCCCCTGTTCATCGGTATAGGAGATCAGTTTGAGCAGTGCGCCGAAAACATCCTGCGCCACGACATTGGAGGAATCCTTTGCGCTTTCCATGGCAGCACGGACGGTCACGCGGAACACCGCCATCGCCACGGTGCGGTCCCCCGGCTGTTTCTCGATGAACTCCACTGCCGTCTGCGCGACGCGTTCCGTTGCTTCGAACAGATCGGGCGTCATCGAATCACGGAGCGACGGGGAATCGCCCGGGGAGGACTGTCCCGCCGCCGGTTCCTCTGCGGCCGCTTCACGGAGTGCGAATTCCAATGGATCGGCCCCGGCAGAGAACGGTGCATCGGAGGAAAGGAACGGATCGGAGATCGCGGACGAGGTCATCCCTTCAGCCTCCGGGATGTCGGCGGGTGCGGAAGGTTCAGCGGACGCTCCGGTGAAGAGCGCCGACGTGGTGTCCCATGACGGTTCAGCGAACGGTTGTGCCGGTTCCTCGTGAGTCTCCGCTGCAGACGACGGTTCCGATGCAGAAGGATAACTGGAACCGATGAACTCATCATCAGAGATCTGGATGTGCTGGATCGGCCGGGCCGGCGCTTCGAACGAATGGGAGAAGTCCGGCATATCGAACGGCTGGTTCAGGAACGCCTCGAACAGTTTCTCATTGAGCAGCAGCACATCGCTCTCGAACTGTTCCGGCGAGAAGAAATCGTTGCTCCGTCTGGTCCGTTCCAGCAGCCACTCCATGGCGAGCGCACACTTGCCGAATCCCTGCACCTGCATGAGGGTCTGCACCTCGGTGCTGACGCTCTCTGCTGCATCGAACTTCGCGACCAGCTTCGTCAATTTTGCCCCGTGCGCCGGGATGAGGCTGTCCGTGAGACCATTACTGGTCCGCCGGAGCGCGCGGAGGAGATATTCTTCGTTACTTTCCATGGCGATAGATCCTGGGGACCCGCGGTGAGACCGCACAGGTCACTTCATACGGAATGGTTCCGGCTGCTGCAGCGATATCCCATCCGGTGATCCGCTGCGAGCCGCTCGATCCGATCAGAACGACATCGTCCCCCACCTTCACCTTATCGGAACCGGTATCGACCATGATCTGGTCCATACAGACGGTACCGGCGACCGGATACCGTTTGCCGCGGATGAGGACGGAGGTCCTGTTGGTCAATGTACGGAAATATCCGTCCGCATACCCGACCGTCACGCTGGCGATGGTGCTGCGGCGTTTCGTCACATAGCGGAGGGAATAACTGATGCTCGTCCCCTTCGGCACTTCTTTCACGAAACCGACCTTCGCTTTCAGGCTCATTGCCGGACGGAGCGGCACCGTTCTGCGGGTGCTGCGGGACGGCGTGTAGCCGTACATCATGATGCCGGGACGGACCATATCGAACCATGCATCCGGCATCTGCAGGATGGCACCGCTGTTGGCGCAATGAACGAGCGGGATGTGGATGCCGCGGAGTTCCAGACCGGTGACAATGGAACGGAACAACGAGAGCTGATGCTCCGCAAACGAGAGATCACGGTCATCGGAGGTGGCGAAATGGGTCCAGATCCCTTTCACCGAGATGTTCTTTAGTTTCAGGACCGACTCGACGAACGGGATCGCTTCCGCTGCTTTCACGCCGATGCGTCCCATGCCGGTATCGATCTTGACATGCACCGGAACGACGACGCCTTTTTTTGCAGCAAGAACATTCAGCGCGCGTGCGACCGACATATCGCAGATGGTCGGTTCCAGCCGGTACTCGATGAAGAGCGGCAGCTGATGCCGGAACGGCGCGGTGAACACATGCACCGGAAGACCGATGCCGGCCGTGCGCAGTTCCATCCCCTCCTCCACGATCGCAACGCCGAGATACTGAGCGGAGTTCCTGCGGACGATCTCCTTCGCGACCGGCACCGCACCGTGTCCGTATGCATTGGCCTTCACCACCGCCATGATGAGCGGATGACGGCCGATGTGCCGGCGGATGTTCCTCAGATTGGCATCGATCGCCCGAAGGTCGATCTCAGCGTGGGTGGGTCGCATGGTGGTCCTGGATCGTGTCTCCGAATGTCGCTCCGGCAGATGATGCCGGGACTCCGGAGAATGAAAAAAACAAAATAGCCCACAGAAGTATCCCTCCGTGGGCTATGGGTTCACGTTCTCAACATGTCACTGTTTGGAGGCGATCTTCAGCCGGTTGAGCGAGCGCTGCAGTGCAACGCGGGCACGGTCGACGTCCGTATCGGACTGCCGTTTGGCGAGCCGTTCCGAGGCACGGTCCTTGGCCCGTTTCGCCCGATCCACGTTGATCTCCGCATCGCTCTCTGCCGATTCCGCCAGCAGGATGACCTTGTTCCCCTTCACCTCCACGAAACCGCCGCCGGTGGCGAACCGGGTGACGGTGCCGGCGGCATCGACCACTTTGATCTCGCCGATGCCGATCGCGGAAAGGAGCGGTGCATGGTTGAACAACACCTGGAAATTCCCGACCACACCGGGTGCGGTGAAGCTTTTCACTTCGCCGGAGTACACGGTGCGGGCCGGTGTCACGATGTCCAATTGGAAGTTCTTCTCTGCCATAGTCCTTATGCCGCCTGCAATGCTTTTGCTTTTTCGAACACTTCTTCGATACCGCCGCACATCAGGAACGCCTGTTCCGGCAGATGGTCGCACTCACCGTCCACGATCATCTTGAATCCTTTGATCGTGTCCTCGAGTTTCACATAGCGGCCCGGGATACCGGTGAACTGCTCTGCAACGTGGAACGGCTGCGACAGGAAGCGCTGGATCTTACGTGCGCGCGACACGGTCAGCTTATCCTCATCGGAGAGTTCGTCCATACCGAGGATGTTGATGATGTCCTGCAGGTCCTTGTACGACTGGAGGATGATCTTGACGGACTTCGCCACATCGTAGTGATGCTGGCCGATGATGAGCGGGTCCATGATACGCGAAGTGGAATCGAGCGGATCGACGGCCGGATAGATACCGAGCTCGGAGATCTGACGGCTCAACACGGTCGTTGCATCCAAGTGCGAGAATGCCGCTGCCGGTGCCGGATCGGTCAAGTCGTCCGCCGGGACGTAGATGGCCTGCACGGAAGTGATGGAACCCTTGCGTGTGGAGGTGATGCGTTCCTGCAGTGCGCCCATCTCGGTGGCGAGCGTCGGCTGGTATCCCACAGCGGACGGCATACGGCCGAGCAGCGCGGACACTTCGGAACCTGCCTGCGTGAAACGGAAGATGTTGTCGATGAACAGCAGCACGTCCTTTCCTTCCGCATCACGGAAGTATTCCGCGATGGAAAGACCGGTCAACGCCACGCGCAGACGGGCTCCGGGAGGTTCGTTCATCTGACCGAACACGAGTGCGGTCTTCGCAAGAACTCCGGACTCCTTCATCTCGAGCCACAGGTCATTACCTTCGCGCGTACGTTCACCGACGCCGGCGAACACGGAGTAACCGCCGTGTTCCGCAGCGATGTTACGGATCAGTTCCTGGATCAACACGGTCTTGCCGACACCGGCGCCGCCGAACAGACCGGTCTTGCCGCCTTTGGTGTACGGTTCGAGCAGGTCCACTACCTTGATACCGGTCTCGAACATCTCCTTCTGCGTGGAGAGGTCATCAAATTTCGGTGCAGGACGGTGGATGGGATATTTCGTCACCCCTTTGATCTCTCCGAGACCATCGATGGCGTCCCCGATCACATTGATCAGGCGGCCGAGGGTGTTCGGACCGACGGGAATGGAGATCGGGCTGCCGGTATCGACTGCTTTCATTCCGCGGACGAGACCGTCTGTGGAGTCCATGGCAATGGTGCGCACCCGGTTCTCACCAAGATGCTGCTGCACTTCCACGATCAGATCCTCCTTGGTCCCTTCGATATTGGTC
>JABWAK010000276.1 GCA_013361065.1 Bacteroidota bacterium | reverse complement strand
AAGGCAGCAGTGGAAGGGAAGCTGTCCACGCGCGCAGATGCATCGAAGCACCACGGGGATTACCGGAAGATCGTGCAGGGTGTGAATGACACGCTGGATTCGGTCATCCGTCCGTTGAACGTAGCGGCGGAGTATGTGGACCGCATCTCGAAGGGTGATATCCCGAACAAGATCACGGACAACTACAACGGCGACTTCAACGAGATCAAGAACAACCTGAACATGGCGATCGACGCGGTGAACGCGCTGGTCGCCGACGCCGGCATGCTCTCCAAAGCGGCAGTTGAGGGCAAACTGGCGACCCGGGCGGACGCCTCCAAACACGGCGGCGACTTCCGGAAGATCGTGCAGGGTGTGAACGATACGTTGGACTCAGTGATCAATCCGCTGAATGTGGCAGCGAAGTATGTGGATGATATCTCCAAGGGGAACATCCCGGCGAAGATCACGGACAATTACAACGGCGACTTCAACAAGATCAAGAACAACCTGAACACGTGCATCGACGCAGTGAACGCGCTGGTGGCGGACGCTGCCATGCTGGCCAAAGCGGCCCTGGAAGGGAAGCTGAGTACCCGGGCGGACGCCTCCAAGCACGGCGGCGACTTCCGGAAGATCGTGCAGGGCGTGAACGATACACTGGACTCGGTGATCGGTCCGCTGAATGTGGCAGCGAAGTATGTGGATGATATCTCCAAGGGAGCGATCCCGGCGAAGATCACCGACAACTACAACGGTGATTTCAATACCATCAAGAACAACCTGAACACCTGCATCGACGCGGTGAACGCGCTGGTGGCCGATGCCAATATGCTGGCTCTGGCAGCGGTGGAAGGCCGGCTGAACACCCGTGCCGATGCCGCCAAGCATCAGGGGGACTTCCGGAAGATCGTGCAGGGTGTGAACGATACGCTGGACTCGGTGATCGTGCCGGTACAGGAAGGGACGAAGATCCTTGCCCGTATGGCCGATGGTGATATGACGGTCCGGGTCACCAGCGACTACAAAGGCGATCACCAGCTGCTGAAGAACAGCATCAACACGGTGGCCGAGAGTCTGGACAAGGCACTGCAGGATGTGACCAATGCGGTATCGGCCACGGCCAGCGCGAGCAGTCAGATCTCCTCGTCGACCGAAGAGATGGCGGCCGGGAGCCAGGAGCAGTCGAGCCAGGCGAACGAAGTGGCCAGCGCGGTGGAACAGATGACCAAGACGATCATCGACAACTCCCGCAATGCGAGCACGGCGGCCGAGACGGCGAAGAAGGCGAAGGATGCCGCGGGTCAGGGCGGGAAGGTGGTGGATGAGACGATCGCGGGGATGAAACGTATCGCCGAGGTGGTGAATGTCTCGGCCGAGACGGTGAAGGCGCTGGGGAAATCCAGCGAACAGATCGGCGAGATCATCGCGGTGATCGACGATATCGCGGACCAGACGAACCTGCTGGCGCTGAACGCCGCGATCGAAGCGGCGCGTGCCGGCGAGCAGGGACGGGGCTTCGCGGTGGTGGCGGACGAAGTGCGCAAGCTGGCCGAGCGCACGACGAAGGCGACCAAGGAGATCGCGAGCATGATCAAGCAGATCCAGAGCGACACCAGCGGAGCGGTGACCTCGATGAACGAGGGAACGACCGAGGTGTCGAAGGGGATCAAGCTGGCGGACAAGGCAGGGGAATCACTGGGTGAGATCGTGAACATCTCGCAGACGGTGACCGACATGATCACACAGATCGCCACGGCGAGCGAGGAGCAGTCCTCGACCTCCGAGCAGATCTCGAAGAACCAGACCGCGTCGGGCACCCAGCAGGTCGCTCGTGCCGCGGAGGACCTCAACAGACTCACCGAGAACCTCCAGAACCTCATCGCCAAGTTCACCATCTCCACCGATGGCGGTGCCGGCCATTTTCGGTCGGGAGCGAAACCGGTGAAAGAAGAGAAAGGCAGGATCGCCGTGAAACAGAACGGTCATCTTGTGGAACACAGCTAACAACAGCCAGGAGACCCTGCCGGAGCGACCGCTCCGGCAGGGACCTGTCATTCGCCGTTTTCACGGCGGTAAGGAGTATCGGCAATGAACGGAACCACAACGGTCAACGGACACGGCGCGGTCGATGAGCTTCTCCAGCTGGTACGGTTCAATATCGGCGAAGAGGAGTTCGGCGTCGATATCCTGAAGGTGCAGGAGATCAACCGCATGCTGGATGTTACGCAGGTGCCGAATGCACCGGGGTACATCGATGGCGTCATCAATCTGCGCGGAAAGGTCATTCCCATCGTCAATCTGCGGGAACGCTTCCATATGCCGCGCAAGGAGCGCGATAAGGACACGCGCATCATCATCGTCGAACTGAGCGGCAGAACGGTCGGGTTCCTCGTGGACGGAGTGAACGAAGTGCTCCGCATCCCGAAGAGTGTCACGGAACCGCCGCCATCGATCACTTCCGATGCACAGACAGAATACATCACCGGGGTCGGCAAACTGGACGATCAGCTGCTGTTGCTGCTCGATCTGGAGAAGGTGCTTGCGCACTCCGTGGAAGAGATCGCTGCTGTGACCGCGTAAGGACCGTGTCCCGAATCATGGCGGACCGCCCTGCGTCCGCCGGAACCAGAGAAAGGTGTGCGGGTGTCCGTTCGCCGGACGACCGCAGGGAACACACCGAATCGAGATCGACTCATGGGTATCAAGACGAAAATCATCGCACCGCTGATGACGCTGGTCATCGTGGTGATCGCTGTCGTGGCGTGGCAGGTGATCGATCAGCAGTCTGCACAGATGGAGGCGCAGTACCACGACCAACTGACGACCCTGGCGGTCACCTCCCGAATGATGATCCATTCTGCGGCGGAGGAATATGCACATGCCAATGCCATGACCTTCTACCGTGTCCCCACGGAGGGAGATCAGGGGGATACCGTTGTGCGTACGGCCTTGCAACACTTCGCGAACGACCCGAAGGCGGTTGAATATGATATCATCACGGAGGATACCAGCGGCAGCCGCGTCATGTATGCGTACTCTCCGGCCTATATCAGCGATGAATGCGTTACGTGCCACGAAGCGTACGGCATCGATGTCTTCGGAGAGAAGAAGAGCGGGGAGCTGGCAGCACTGTTCGGTATCTCCGCGTCACTGAAGCCGCTGGAGGAGAAGGAAGCAGCAATGCTGAGGAACGTGGTCGGCGCCTCGGCCGCCATGCTGGCGGTCCTGTTCGTGGTCATCAGCACCGCTGTCACCCGTATCATCGGTGTTCCGCTCAACAGGCTGAAGCAGGCGACCGATGCCCTGTCGGGCGGGGATCTCACCGTTCATGTCGATGTCGCATCGAAGGATGAGATCGGCTCGGTCGCAACCTCCTTCAACGCTATGGCGGAGAACGTGAGGAAATTGATGGAGCAGGTGCAGCAGGAGAAACTCGGCGTGGAACGGAAAGTGGAGGAGGCGGTCCGGGAAGCGGATCAACAGCGCGGATACCTCTCCGCTAACGTGAAACGGCTCGTGGGCGAGATTGGACGGATCTCGGAAGGGGACCTGAATGTGGACCTGCACGCCGAACGGAACGATGATATCGGTCAGGTGTTCAATGCCCTCCAGATCGTGGTGAAGAACATCCATGCCATGATGGAGGAGATCGCCCTGCTGTCAAAGGCAGCAGTGGAAGGGAAGCTGTCCACGCGCGCAGATGCATCGAAGCACCACGGGGATTACCGGAAGATCGTGCAGGGTGTGAATGACACGCTGGAT
>JABWAK010000116.1 GCA_013361065.1 Bacteroidota bacterium | reverse complement strand
CACTGTGGCTCACGTTCCCGGCAAGCACATACGTGATCGTCTCAATGCCGCGGTGCGGATGCCACGGGAATCCGGCTGCATACCGGCGCGGATCATCATTCCGGAAATCATCCAGCATCAGGAAGGGATCGAACTCGGACGGATCACCGAATCCGAATGCACGGCGGAGATGGACCCCCGCTCCTTCCATGGTCGGCTGCGCCTGGGTGATGCGTTTAACCGGTCGAATGGACATGTCAGCTCCTTTTTTTCGTTGTTCTGTGGTCGACCTGTGACGATTCTCACGATTCCGGTCCGAACATGCAACGGCGGACGTGTCCAGTGCCGTGTTGCTCTTGAAAATCGGACTAAATTGTGTAATTTACCCCACGCAATCAAGTACAGGAGCGGAAAATGTTCAAGAACCTCAGCATCTCAACAAAGTTCTTCCTCACCTTTGTTCCCATCTTCATGATCGGCATCGCTGCCAGCATCTATCTGAACAATGAGTACCAGCAGGAACAGATGCAGGCAGAAGCGTTGCAGGCAGCCAATGAGAAGGCTCTCATCGTCCGCGAGTCGCTCGTGAATATGATGGTGGAGAGCCAGATGGTGGATGATTCATATCTGGAGAAGGTGAAGCACGCCGCGAACCTGCACGACCTTTACATCCGCATCGATACGGCACGTCTGCGGCTGGCGGAGGATTTCATGGACAGCACCCGCGCTGCACGGCTGGGGGAACGGATCACGCTCGCCAACGGGAAAGGTGAGTACGATATCCAGTACGGGACGCAGGTCCTCGCCACCGGCAAGCAGCAGTGGCTCATCCTCGGCGACGATTTCAAAGCGATGATCCCGTTCGTGGCGGAAAAGAAATGCCTCCGCTGCCACGATGTGCAGATCGGTGATGTACTCGGCGTGGCACATCTGGATTTCCCGCTCACCCGGCTCATCGAAGCGAATGAACGGAACTCACAGCGTGCAGCGATGATCTCGGGCGGTGTCGCTCTCGTCGTCCTCGGTGCAGGCTTCCTGTTCTTCCGCTCGTTGGTCCGGACACCGCTGCGCCGCCTGGAGACCGCCGCCGAAGCGATCGGCAAGGGGGATATGAGTGATACGATCTCCCTGCCGGCCGGTGAGGATGAGGTCGGCCGTCTTGCCGGTGCCTTCGCACAGATGCGCTCCGCACTGAAACAGAGTCAGGATGCCATGCGCATCTCGACTGTCGGACAGGTCGCCGCCTCGCTCGTGCAGGATTTTCGTGCTCCGCTCAGCACGATCACGACCGCCATCGAGGAACTGAAACGCTCACCGCAGGATGAAGCGAAGAAGCAGCAGCTGCTCGATGAGGCCAAGGGATCCGCACAGCAGGTGAACAGGATGACGCAGGACCTGATCGACTTCACCTCCGGAGAATTGCGGGTGGACAAACAGCTGGCCGGGATCGGGAAACTGCTCCGCACTGTCGGCACCGCGGTCAGACCGGAACTGGAACGGCAGCAGATCAGGATCGACGTGAAGGACAAGTATGACGGACAGGCGATCATCGATGCTGAACGTACCGCACGGGCACTCGGCAACATCATCCTCTACGCCGCCAATTACATCCCGGCCGGCGGGAGTGTCACGCTGGTGAGTGATACGGTCAATGGACGGCTTCATTTCACTGTCTCGGATACCGGCAGCGGTATCCCGGCAGGTTTCCGGGAGAAGATCTTCGAACCGTTCGTGAAGGTGGTGCAGAGCGGCGGTGTGGGTCTCGACCTTGCACTCGCAAAACGCATCATCGAAAAACAGAACGGCACCATCACCGTCACTTCCGAAGAAGGAAAAGGGACCACCTATAAGATAGAGATGCCGATGTAACAGAAGTCGTCAGGACCTGACGCTGTCCTTCATTCGCAATCTTCAGTTTTTAGTGAAGGACAGGTGACAGTCTGAACTCATTGCACTCCGAACCGGCATTGTATACACACATTCCTGCCGATGCACACTGCTCGATGAATCTGTGATCGGATTTCGATTGTGCCGGTATTATTTCCTGAACCTCTCCGCTGTTTCTCTTTCCGCCGCATTTGGAATTTGTCATTTGAAATTTGAAATTTGTTCCTCCCTCCTCCCTCCCTTGACTATCCTTCGTGAAAGTTCTAATTTAATATCAGACTTTCGTGTCCTGTTTTAGGGAGCCATTCCTCCCCCCGATTTTGTTCATACTGTTGGGATTCCGGTTGCTGATTTTCCCAATATTGAAAAATTCACCGCCTTTCAGGAGAAAAAACTCGGCATTTTAGCTCTATCCGAATTGGCGCACCTTTTGCATTTGTACAGGCATCACACTATCGGCCGCAGCTCTGCAGCAAGAGCCGGGACCGGTCCAGAGACGAATCTATCAACCATTCTTCCATCCGTATTCCTGCCGCAACGGCGGAATGACACAACTTTAAGAAAGACGTGCTTATGGAAAAAGAGACCCGCGTACTCGATGAGGTAACGATACGCTTTGCCGGGGACTCCGGCGACGGTATGCAGCTGACCGGCGGACAGTTCACGAATACGTCCGCGGCAATGGGGAACGACCTCTCCACCCTCCCCGATTATCCTGCCGAGATCCGCGCTCCGAAGGACACTACCTACGGCGTCAGCGGCTTCCAGATCCACTTCGGCACCACCGAGATCAACACGCCCGGTGACCATTGCGACGTGCTCGTGGCCATGAACGCCGCCTCCCTGAAAGTGAACCTCCGCTCCCTGATCGACGGCGGCATCATCATCGTCAATACGGACGGTTTCGGCGATAAGAACCTGAAACTCGCCGGTTACAACCAGAGCCCGCTCTCGGACGGTTCCCTCTCCAAGTTCCAGGTGTTCCAGGTCGATATCACCAAACTGACGAACCTGGCGCTCGCGGACATGAACCTGAGCCAGAAGGTCGTCGATAAAACGAAGAACTTCTTCGCACTCGGCATGATGTACTGGATGTTCAACCGCACACTGGACAACACCATCCAGTGGATCCAGGAGAAGTTCGAGAAGAAACCGGAACTGATCGAAGCGAATACCCGGGTGATGAAAGCTGGCTGGAACTATGCGGAGACGACCGATATCTTCGCCGTGAAGTACGATGTGAAACCGGCCCCGCTCACCCCCGGCAAGTACCGCAACATCAACGGCAATCAGGCCACCGCACTCGGTTTCGTCGCCGCTGCCGAGAAAGCGAACCTTCCGCTCTTCCTCGGTTCCTATCCCATCACCCCGGCGACCGGCATCCTGGAAGAACTCGCCTATTTCAAGAACTACGGAGTGAAGACCTTTCAATGCGAGGATGAGATCGCCGGCATCACCAGCGCCATCGGCGCAGCATTCGGCGGCAACCTCGCCATCACCACCACGAGCGGTCCCGGCGTGGCTCTCAAGACCGAAGCGATCGGTCTCGCCGTGATGACCGAACTGCCGCTGGTGATCGTGAACGTACAGCGCGGTGGTCCGAGCACCGGACTTCCGACCAAGACGGAACAAGCGGACCTGCTGCAGGCTGTGTACGGACGGAACGGCGAAGCGCCGGTCCCTGTCATCGCCGCCAGCTCGCCGAGCGACTGCTTCAATTCAGCATTCGAAGCCTCCCGCATCGCCCTGAAATACATGACGCCGGTGATGCTCCTCACCGACGGTTACATCGCCAACGGTTCCGAACCGTGGCTCATCCCCGAAGTGAAGGACCTGAAAGAGATCCCGGTGAAATTCCGCAAGGACCCGGTCGACTATCAGCCGTACCAGCGCGACGAGATCACCCTCTCCCGCGAATGGGCCATCCCCGGCACACCCGGGCTGGAACACCGCATCGGCGGACTGGAGAAGCATGTGAAGACCGGCAACATCAATTATGAGCCGGAGAACCATCACACTATGATCAGCCTGCGCGCTGCGAAAGTGGAACGCATCGCCAACGACATCCCGCCGGCAACGGTGGAAGGCGACGAGAGCGGCGAGTTGCTGCTGGTCGGCTGGGGCGGAACATACGGCACCATCAAGACCGCCGTGGAACGGAAACGGAAGGAAGGGAAATCTGTCTCCCAGCTCCATCTGCACTATATCAATCCGCTGCCGAAGAACCTCGGCGAGGTCCTGGCCCGGTACAAGACGATCCTCGTTCCCGAGATCAACCTTGGCCAGCTGATCAAACTGCTGCGCGAGAAGTTCCTCATCCCCGCCGTCGGTCTGAACAAGGTGCAGGGATTACCCTTCCGTTCGATCGAGATCGAACAAAAAATTGACGAGATCTTAGGAGGAAAACAATAATGAATTCACTGATCGACAGCGTGGTCTCAACCGCAACGGTCGCCGAGACCAAATATACCGCCAAGGATTTCGCCTCCGACCAGGATGTCCGGTGGTGCCCCGGCTGCGGCGACTATTCCATCCTCGCCCAGGTGCAGCGGGTGATGCCCGAACTGAATGTCCCCCGCGAGAAGGTGGTCGTCGTTTCCGGTATCGGCTGCTCCAGCCGCTTCCCGTACTATATGAATACATACGGCTTCCACTCCATCCACGGCCGTGCGCCGGCCATCGCGTCCGGACTGAAGATCGCACGCCCGGACCTGAGCGTGTGGGTCGCCACCGGTGACGGTGACGGTCTCTCCATCGGCGGCAACCATATGATCCATGTGCTGCGCCGTAACGTGGACATCAACATCCTGATGTTCAACAACCAGATCTACGGTCTCACCAAAGGACAATACTCCCCCACCTCGGAGATGGGGAAGGTCACGAAGACGTCGCCGGTCGGTTCCGTCGACATGCCGTTCAATCCGGCATCGCTCGCTCTCGGTTCCGGCGGCACGTTCGTGGCACGCTCCCTGGACCGCGATCCGAAGCATATGCAGACCATCGTCAAACGCGCAGCAGAGCATAAAGGAACATCGTTCGTGGAGATCTATCAGAACTGCAACGTGTTCAACGACGGCGCTTTCTTCGCCTTCACGGAGAAGGAGACTAAACCGGATACGGTCGTCTTCCTGGAACACGGCAAACCGCTGGTGTTCGGCAAGGACAACGACAAAGGGATCAAGCTGGACGGATTCTCTCCGGTGGTCGTTTCATTGAAGGACGGCAGCCATTCCGTGAACGACCTGCTCGTGCACAACGAGAAGGATTCCACGCTGGCATTCATCCTGGCGAACATGACCTACAATCCCGAACTTCCCCGCCCGGTCGGTATCTTCCTGGCCATCGACCGTCCCCGGTACGAGGTCGAGATGGAGAAACAGATCGATTCCGCCATCTCCAAACGCGGGAAAGGAAGCCTGGAGAAGCTGCTCAACTCCGGCGATACCTGGGTCATTCAATAGACCTGCCGCTGCAGCAATGCAGAACAACGCCCGGCACTCCGCCGGGCATTGTTCTTTTAAAGGGGACCTGTGTTCCGAACGCAGGTTCCTGCATGACAGATCCTTCCGGCCGGTTCTTTGATGGGAGATCAATTTTTCGTAATTTCCATCCATGACAGCAGACTTCGACCGCCTTCACTCCATATTTTCCGATCACCGCAGATTCGTCATCACTTCCCATGTCAATCCGGACGCCGACGCCATCGGCAGCGAAGTAGCACTGGCGCTCTATCTTAAGGGGAAAGGGAAAGAGGTCCGGATCATCAATCAGAGTATCACACCGGACCATCTGCTCTTCCTCACGGAACTCTTCCCCGTCCATACCTACAACAGCGATATGGACCGACATATCCTCGATGCGGATTGTTTTTGTGTGGTCGATACGAACTCCCCCAAGCGGTTCAGCGCCATGGCGGCAACGGTCGCCAGGAGCACGGCAGTGAAGGTCTGCATCGACCACCATCTGGAACAGGAGCCGTTCGCCGATCTCTATGTGATCGATACCGACGTCCCGGCAACCAGCGAACTGCTCTACCGCATCTTCGCAGCAGGCACTCCTTCCCTGATCACCACACCGGTCGCAACGGCACTCTATGCCGGCATCATGACCGATACCGGTTCCTTCAAGTTCCCCAAGACCGATGCGGAGACACATCTCATCACGGCGGAACTGCTGAAACGCGGCGCCGATCCGTACGCCGTCTACCAGCAGATCTACGAGAGCGGCGAGATCAACAAGCTGCATCTCCTCGGCAAAGCACTGGAGCGGATCGAAGTGCATCACCGCGGTCGCGTGGCGACCATGACCATCCCCCGCTCCGTCTTCACGGAGACGAACACCGGCGAGGCGGATGTCGACAACCTGACACAGTACGTCCTCTCTATCCGCAATGTTGTCGTCGGACTGGTCTTCATCGAACAGCCGGACGGCGTCAAAGTGAGTCTCCGTTCCAAAGGGGAGATCGACATCAATTCCATCGCCAAACAATTCGGCGGCGGAGGACACCGGAATGCTTCCGGCGCACGGCTCAAGGATATCACCCTGGCCGATGCCGTCTCCGCCCTCCTCACATCCGTCAAAGACATCGTGTAATCAGGAGTTTCCATGACCATCTCGTTCCGTTCCGCCGACCTCACCGCTCTCACCACCGATCTCATCGCCGTACCGATGTTCCAGGATGAGAAACTCTTCACAGCGGCTTCCGCCGCGCTTAAGAAGGATTTCGGGACTGCCGTTGCCGCCGCCCTCGCTTCGAAGGACTTCTCCGGCAAGGAAGGCGAGACGCTGATGATCTATACCGGAGGCGTGAAAGCTTCGCGGCTCTTCCTGGTCGGACTCGGCGAAACGAAGAAGTTCACCCTGGAGAAACTGCGCCGCTCCACCGCGACCGCAGCGAAGAAGGCGAAGGCACTCAAGAACAAGCACCTCTCCATCAGCATGCCGGAGGTAGCCGAGGTCCTGCCGGAACCGATCGCCGATGTCGCCGCGGCGATGTCCGAAGCAGCCCTCCTCTCCCTCTATAAATATGACAAGTATCTCACCGTGGCGAAGAACGGGAATACCCTCTCTGCCATCCAGTTCGTTTCCCGATCCAAATTCGGAGCAGAGATCACCGCAGGATTGAAGCGCGGCGAAGCGATCGCCGAAGCGACCATCCATGCGCGGGACCTTTCCAATGCCCCGGGAAGCGAGATCTATCCCGAAACGTTGGCGAATGATGCGAAGAAACAGGGGAAACGGTACGGATACTCCGTGACCGTCTTCGACCGGAAAAGGATCGCCTCGCTCAGGATGGGCGGCGTCATCGGTGTGAGCAAAGGAAGCGAGAAAGACCCCCGGTTCATCATTCTGGAGTACGGTGCCCAATACAAGAAGCATGGTACGGTCGCACTGGTCGGCAAAGGCGTCACGTTCGACACCGGCGGCATCTCCATCAAACCCTCTGCGAACATGGCGGAGATGAAGATGGATATGGCAGGGGCCGCTGCGGTGATCGGAACATTCAACGCCGTGGCGTCGCTGAAACTGAAGCAGCACCTGATCGGTCTCATCCCCTCGGTCGAGAATATGCCGAGCGGCAGTGCGGTGAAACCGGGCGATATCATCCGCCACTATAACGGCAAGACGTCGGAAGTGGACAATACCGATGCCGAAGGAAGACTCATCCTCGCCGATGCCCTCTCCTACGCCGGACGGTACAAACCGGAACTGGTCATCGATCTTGCCACACTCACCGGCGCCTGCGTCGTGGCGCTGGGACATTACACGAGCGGCATGATGGGGAACGACCAGGAGACGATGGATGCCCTGCTCCGCGCCGGCGACCGGAGCTACGACCGGGTCTGGCAGCTGCCCATGTATGATGAGTACGAGAAGCTCATCAAGAGCGATGTGGCGGATGTGAAGAACGTCGGCGGACGCTGGGCCGGTGCCATCACTGCCGGCTGGTTCCTGAAGAAGTTCATCGGCGATTATAAATGGGTCCACCTGGACATCGCCGGCACCGCCATCCAGGAAGAGAACCAGGACTACATCCCGCGCGGCGGCTCCGGCGCAGGCGTAAGACTCCTTGTTGAATTTCTCAGGAACAAATAACGAGATTAAGCAAGAATTGAATCATTGAATCATTGCAACAATAATTGATTCAATGATTCAATGAACCAATGGATCATTTCCACTATTTTTTTGACCATGTCTTTCTCTAAATTCACGTCAGAGATCCCCGTCCGTCCTGATGACATCGACATGAACAACCATGTCCATTTCTCCCGGTATCTGGACTACGTGCTTGCGGCGCGGTTCGAGCAGATGGAGCGGGATTACCGGATGTCGATGGAAGAATTCACCGCGCGGGGACTCGGCTGGGTGGTGAGCGGCTGCACTGTTCAGTATAAACGTCCGCTCGTGCTGGGCGATGTTGCAATTGTAAAGACCGGCATCGTCGGTCTCGGAACCAGTTCAGGGAAAGTCGGGTTTGAGATTATACGGAAAGCGACCGGTAAACTGTCAGCCGACGGCATCTTCGATTACACATTGGTGGACATCGCCACCGGCCGTGCCGTACCGCTTACCGAAGAGATCATCCAACGTTACAGTATCTAACACCAATGGGAGGAACCATGTTGAAACAGATCGTCGCTGCACTGCTGCTCACCGCTGCCGTCACCTTCGCCGGCGCTCCGGCCAAAGCGGAGAACTTCACCCTGAACGATTACAACGGCAACGCCGTTTCGCTGGCCGACTTCAAGGATGCTGCCGCCATCGTGGTGATGTTCATCTCCACCGAATGTCCGGTCTCCAACGCCTACAACGAACGGATGGCAGCACTGCACAACGATTACAAGGGAAAGAAGGTCGTTGTCGTCGGCATCAACTCCAACAAGGCGGAAACACCCGAAGACATCAAGAACCATGCAGCGGATCAGGGATTCGGCTTCACCATCCTGAAGGATGTGAACAACATCATTGCGGACAAGTTCGAAGCCAATCACACTCCCGAGACCTATATCCTGAATCCTTCGACGCTGGAGGTGCTCTATCACGGCCGCATCGATGATTCGCAGCGGGAGAAGAAGGTGACCAAGAACGATCTGCGCGCAGCGCTGGATGAGATCCTCGCAGGGAAAGCGGTCACCGTAAAGGAGACCAAGGCATTCGGCTGCACCATCAAGCGGGTGGAGAAATGACCCGCAGTCGGACGATCCGAAGCCGGGCTCTGCTCGGCTTCCTGCTTCTGGCCGTCTCGCTCAGTTCCGCTCAGCAGGTGCGGACCATCGGTAAGAAGGGACTCGACTCGCTCATCGCCAACCGGAACGGCAAGGTGCTGCTGCTGAACGTCTGGGCCACCTGGTGTATCCCCTGCAAAGAGGAGTTCCCGGACCTTGTGAAGCTCTCCGCGGAGATGAAAGGGCGGAACGCCGAAGTCGTGGCGGTAAGCGTCGATTTCCCGGATGAGATCGGCGAGAAGGTCGCGCCGTTCGTGAAGAAGATGAAGACCCCGTTCCGCGTCTATGTTGCCGATTTCGCATCGCAGGACGAGTTCTTCGCTTCGTTCGACAAGCGATGGAGCGGCGCTATTCCCGCAACTTTCGTCTATGACGCATCCGGGAAACAGCAGCAGTTCCTGCTCGGCAAACAGCGGCATGACCAGCTGAAAAAAGCGGTTGAGGATGTGCTTGTGAAGCGGTAATTTCCTGTATGATCACACTCCTCCCTCTCGGCGGCGCGAACGATATCGGCGCATCATGTTATTATCTGGATATCGAAGGGACCGGCGTCGTGCTGGACTGCGGGACCCATCCGCGCAAGGTCGGCATCGACGCCCTTCCTCAGTTCCCGCTGCTGCGGGACCGGAATGTGGATGTGGCGCTCATCTCGCATGCCCACCAGGACCATATCGATTCCCTCCCGTACCTCGTTCAGCATCATCCCTACATCCGGATCGTCACCACGCCCCAGACCCGCGGCATCGCCGAAGTGACGCTGCACAACTCCGTCAACATCCTGCAGGAACAGCTGAAGGATTCGCTCACCATGCGTCCTTATACGCATGAGGAGATCGACCTGCTCATTCAGAACATCGAATGGCAGGAGTATCAGAAGGAATTCACCGTCACCGGATACCGGCACGGCAGTATGGACCCGGTGACCGCATCGTTCCACGATGCCGGCCATATCATGGGTTCCGCCGGAACATTGGTAGAACACGGCGGACGCTCCATCTTCTACACCGGCGACATCAATATGGAACGGCAGTCACTGCTCGCCGGCGCCACATTACCGGACAAGCGGGTCGACGTGGTGATCCTGGAATGCACCCACGGTGCCACGGATTCCGCACTCCTCCCGTCCCGTCCTGCCGAACAGGCCCGGCTCGCCTCTGCTGCGAACAAAGTATTGAACCGCGGCGGCTCCATCCTCATCCCGGTGTTCGCCCTCGGCAAGATGCAGGAAGTGCTCTCCATGATCTGGAAGTTGATGGAGAACGGGACCATGGCGAAGACCGATCTCTTCACCGGCGGTGTGGGACGGAAACTGAACGGCATCTATGACAAGAACCGCTTCACCGTGTCGTACAATGACACGGACCTCGTCCTGACCGACATGCCGCAGCGTGACCTGTACGAGGTCGAGCAGATCGACGACCTGCTGCGTCATCAGTGCGTGGTGCTCGCAGGGAGCGGCATGGTCATCCCGAACACCCTCTCCTTCAAACTGGCGCAGCGGTGGCTCGGCAACGCCAAGTCCGCCATCTTCACCGTCGGGTATATGGACCCCGAGACCCCCGGTCATCGGATCGCGCAATCGCGCAAAGGGGACCTCCTCCAATTGACCGATACGCACGAACCGCAGAACGTCTCCTGCGATGTGGACCGGTTCCGCTTCTCCGCGCACAGTAACCGGGACGGCATCCTCTCCATCGTCGAACGTCTCCGTCCTTCCACCGTCGTCCTGGTGCATGGCGAGCACGAATCGGTCGACTGGATGGGCTACACCATCATGAAACGGTTCCCTGGGATCAAGATCCACGCCGCTCAGATCGGCAAACAGGTGACGTTGTTCGAGTGAACCCTCCGTTCCTTCTCCTTTGTTATTATTAAGAGTTCCGTGATGGCAGGAGAACCATATTAAGGTTGAACGTACTGTGCATTGCAACCTTCGCAAGGTTTTCGTGCATCATCGCGGGTATCTGCAGACGCATGGCCGGGATGAACCATCCCGGCTACATCCCGCGAATCATTGTTAGCACTACCTGTAGCCGCGATGGGTCATCGCGGCGCATTATCTTCCAACCAAAACAACGTCACCCTGAAGAGCACCTTGAAGTTCTGACACTCTGTGCGAGTTCAGGGTCTTTCCCTAAAGAAAGATTCCGGACTACCGCAATCAAGGAAAGCGGGCGGTATCCGGAATGACAGTTGAGTATTTC
>JABWAK010000011.1 GCA_013361065.1 Bacteroidota bacterium | reverse complement strand
GGATAATTTTGTTCAATAGTATAAAATATTGGAACCATCTGATTATCTTCTACTATATCTGTTGCCAAAATACTCGAGTTGTTACTAATACCACTTTCATTGCCCGAGAAATCAGCTGCTACAACAACGTAATAGTATCGTTGGTTAGGGACAACGTTATCGTCTATAAATGCTGTATCGGATGTTGTAGCATAGTGAGGCATATTTGACACATTCATAATCTCAGAATTACTGCGATATACCTTATAATGACTAACGTCCTCTTCAACATTGCCCTTCCATCCCACCACAATTTTGTTGTTCCTATAAAATGAAATTATACCATGCGGTGAATTCGGACGGAGGTTATCTATAGAGTATCCGCTATCCGGTTTAGAAATTGCAGCCGAGCCATTATCTAATACCCCTATAATACTGAACACTGTCCGCCGTTGGCCAAACGATACTGTTGAATCAAATAAAGTGTGCACTATGGTTGAATAAGAACCTTGGTTATAGCTTGGCACCTCTTTCATGAATACCCACATTGGACCATCCCTTCGTATGATTACATACTTTGAAAAATTCGTACCCGTAGCCCAGCGAATATAAACCTGTTTGCCTTGGTCATTAGGAACGTCAAAAATGCTCTGAATATTTAAACTACTATCTGCGATAAATGTTCTGACATTACTGGCATTTGATTGGAATATTTGTCTTGCTGGATTAATCCCGTTTACCTTATACCAATAGTTAGTATTCGGTAACACAGATTTATCTCGATAGGTAATAACACTTGAAGTGACCGAATCTATCAATGTGAAACCTGAATCCAGAGACTCCGTTCGCAATATATGATATACTGAAATTGGCTCCTGCAAATTCATTTTCCAAACAATATCAATTTGATGTGAGGATATTGCATTCGTCATTAAGGATATTGGAATAACCACAGGTTCTTGGTAATTGAACAGATCTTTTATTTCAGAATCACCAAGTGGAATATTATAGATTCTGATATCATCGATCTGACCATTAAAATATTCACTGCCTGCTGTTTTCCCCGAAGAGCCAATAAGCAAGGGTAAATTGTTCGTCATACGATTTTCAGAAGGAAAATATCGCGATTCAACATATGAACCATCGAGATAAAATCTTGACGTGTCACCTTTTACAACTATTGCACAAAACTGCCAATCGTTAATTTTCACCTTCGCTGTTTGTTGTGCATTATTCCAGATACTGTTTTTGGTCGAATACAATAACACTTTTTGATTTGTTAAAGAGTCGGAATAGTTGATTGTAACACCATACGGTATACCAATTCCAGGGCTCGCAAATTCATCATTTCTTTTCGCTAAAATCGTATGACTATTATTTAATGCGGGAGGATTGATGCTCTTGAACCAAAAGGCCATAGTCATCTCACCAGTAATATTTAGAACTTCACTGTGCGGCACAGCGATGCTGGTATTTTGACCATTAAAACTATACGCCTTACCGGATTTCCCAAATCGATCATTGGCCAATATGGCACCATTTACAACCCCATTATTACCCAATCCACTTTCATCATTTGCATTTCCATTAAACGGATAATATGCAATTAACCCAGTGGGTTTTGATGCAGTTATGGAAATATTACGCATAACAGAAAAATTGTTACTGTTTCCATTTAGAACAAGAATGTCATATTTACCATCCTTATTAATATCCACGACATATGTGAACGCAGGATTCGCGCCGGTGGATAACTCACCGACTAAATCAAATGCAATTGTATCCATACTGTTCATATTTTTCAATATTGATACTTTATCGGCATAAGTTCTCGACAACACAATATCATTATTACCATCTCCGGAAACATCGCCGATGCTTAACTGATTTGGATTTGTGCCTACGTGAAAATCTTTTTTAGATTCCAATACAACATTCCCCACGGTGCTAACATTCTTGAATATTGATATTGTTACACCTGAGTAATTGCTCACCACAATATCTATTTTATCATCATTATTAACATCTCCGAATGATAGTCCATTAGGATATGCAGATGTGCTGTAATCTTTTTTTGCTCCAAATGAGATAGAGCTTGATGTCGATAAGTTTGGATAGACCGAAATGCTATTTAGGTTGTGATTAATAATTACTATCTCATGCTTGTCATCTCTATCCAAATCTTGTAGGTATACACCACCCTCAGTGCTAAATGTGAAATCCTGTTTTTGAGCAAATGATATACTAGTATCTATTGAAGTATTTTTTACAATCGAGATACCGTTAAAGTTATAACCGACGATAATATCGACTTTGCCGTCTCCATTGATGTCCTGTGCATCAATACCTTTAGGACCATTGTTCGTAATAATACTTTGTACTTTTTGAAATTTTATTGCACCTACTGTACTAATATTCTTAAATACATTAACATTGTTTGAGCTGTTACACGTTACGAGGATATCCGGTTTACCATCCGAATTAATATCTGTGATTTTTATGCTTCTCGGAGAAAGGTCGGTAGAGAAATTATGGGGTGTTGAATATGATATGGTGCTATCAATTGATTGATTCCGAAATATGCTTATCACATTGTGTGTATGTACCGAAGTAACGGCATCAATCAGCCCATCAGAATCAAAGTCTGATACACCAAAACCACCGGTTGTACCTGAATAACTAAAACTTATTCTCGGCGCAAACAATGCATCCCCTTTTATATTTCCATTAGGAAAGGTAGTTATAAATGGAGTATGCGAACCACCAATTAAACCGGTAACAAGATTTGTTACACGAATATTGGCATATGTATTCCCGGCGGGGACCTTTGCTTTTATTTCTGTATTCGATAGTGTAATAATCTCCGATCTAACATCCCCTATCGTTAATATTACCTCTGAGATTACCGAGCCAAAATTATTGCCTTGAATTGTAACTATTGTTCCTACAGTTCCCTGTTTGGGAAAAAAGTCAGTAATTCTCGGTGGAATCGATTGACCTAAACAAATTGATACCATAAGAATGGACTGAAATACATTTATCGAAAAACGTGACATATAACCTCCCAGATAAGAAATAACCATATTTCAGAATAGCGACATTATATCATCTTAGCAATCACGTATTCACGGTACTTTAATTAAACAACGAAGAGATAATGGTCTTATTTTAATTATGTGAGATTCCTAAAAGTATTTCAATTGAATATTTTTATAAAATAAATGATTATTAATTCTTGACTATAGCGAAGGTAGTTCTAATTTCTAAGGTCTACAAACGGTGTGCGGTTATGGTGGATGTTCTTTGAGGGGATGGTGTTTAATTGGCTATTTTCGTAAGAATGATAACTCCCACTGCTTTATCAAGCTTGCGACACGGGTTCGATTCCCGTCGGGAGTACAACAAAAAATCCTGCTTATGGCAGGATTTTTCGTTTTAAATGGTCTGTGAAGATGCAAGCAGTGTGAGAGGATGAGGGGGAATTCAGCTAACGTCACTATTGATTTGCTCACCCGCCGATGTTATCTGCTTCCGGTTCCACCACGCATCGATCCGGCGGCCGGACCAGATCGTGAAGAGAAAGAACAGCATCCCGGCCAGCACATCGATCACATAATGGTAGCGCAGGTAGATGGTGGAGATGATCAGGAGCGTTCCGCCGGCCACGAGCCACCAGCGGATGCGGGTGCGGGCAGCGACGGCGATGTACATGGCGACTAGCGTCAGCTGGGTATGACCGCTGGGGAAGGCATCGCGGTGCACCGTGAGCAGCGGATCGGCGGTGCCGGCCGGCGCTCCTCCTCCGGCGTTGATGAAGGCGCGGAGATACTCGGTCAGGAACAGCCCGGGCAATTCGGCATCGGTCATCGTGAAGTCGTGCAGGGTGAAGCGCGGACCGACCGCCGGGACGAGCATGTAGCCGATGTAGGAGAGATAGAATCCGTACACGACCAGCATCGCTCCGCTGCGGAACCAGGTGTGGTCCTCCCGACGGTACAGTTCATAGAACAGCACGATGAAGAAAAGATAGTAGGAGGAATACGCCAGCTGCAGGAGCTCGGTCAGCACCGGATGGGCGAACTGCCCGGCCCAATGCGTCGGATCGGTGCCGAAGAGCCAGCGGTCCGCAGCGATGAGCACCGTGTCGAAATCGCGGCCATGCAGCGGAAAGGCAGCGGCGGAGGTCTGCGTGTAGATGATCAGGATGCTCGGGACGAGGTACCAATCCCGGAAGAGCCGCACGGCGAGATTACTTTGTGCTCCGCGGCGGTGGACGCTGCGTGCGCTGAGGACGATCGCCGTTCCCAGCAGCAGGTTGGTGACGACAGCGGAAGACCAATGGGGGATCCGATCAGCGAAGAGCAGATGGATGACGGTCACGATGACCAGGAAGAGCAGGGTGACCGCATCGGACGAACGGAGGTACGGTGGATGCTTCATGACCGGTTACGTGAGCAGTGACAGGAAGAGCGTGGCGAAACCAAGGAACGAGATGAAGCCGAACGCATCGGTGCAGGTGGTGACAAGCACGGCGGAGGCGAGTGCCGGATCGATCTTCGCCCATTTCAGTCCGAGCGGAACGAGCGTGCCCATCAGTCCCGCCACGAAGAGGTTCGTGACCATCGCCAGGAACATCACCACGCCGAGCATCAGATTGCCGTAGACGATGGCAATGATGCTGCCGGCGAGGAAGCCGACGAGCGAACCGTTCAGCAGACCGACCGAGATCTCCTTGATTAGCGCTTTGCGAGCGTTGGAGAAGTCCACTTCGCCGAGAGCAAGACCGCGCACCATCAGCGTGATGGCCTGCGTGCCGGCATTCCCGCCCATCCCTGCGACGATCGGCATCAGCGCCGCCAGCACCACGAGGGATTCGATGGTGGAATGGAAGATGTTGATGATGCTGGAGGTGACGAGTCCGGTGAACAGGTAGACCGAGAGCCACGGCAGGCGTTTCCGGAGGGAGACCAGCGGAGGCGTGGAGATGCGCTCGTTCGGTCCCACACCGCCCAGCCGGAAGATATCCTCGGATGCTTCCTCTTCGATGACGTCGACGATGTCATCCACCGTGATGCGTCCCACCACTCGTCCGGAGAAATCGACCACCGGCGCCGAGACCAGATTGTACTTCTTGAAGATGTTCGCCACCTCCTCCTGGTCCATATCGGTCTTCACGCTGATGATGTCCTTGTCCATCACCTTATAGATGCGCCGGGCCGGGGAGAGCAGGATGAGATTAGAGACGGAGAGGGAGCCGACCAGCTTGTCGCTCTCATCCACCACATAGACGAAATAGAAATGCTGGTCGTGGTCCTCCTTGGCGGCGCGGCGGACCGACTGGATTGCCTTCTTCACGGTGTCCTTCTGGTTCACCGTGATGACCTCCTTCTGCATGATACCGCCGGCGGTATTCTCGTCGTACTGCAGTAGTTCCTTCAGTTCCTGCGAATCCTCGGTGCTCAGGTCCTCCAGCACCTCTTCCGCCTTCTCTTCGGAGAGCTCGGAGACGATATCGGTCGCTTCGTCGGACGGGAGTTCCTCGACGATATCCGAGATCTGTTCCGATTTCAGTGTCGCCAGGAAGTGTTCGCGGTGGTCGTCATCCAGCTCAACGATGACCTTCCCTTGTTCCTCGGTGGTCAGCAGCGAGAAGAGATATTCCCCCTGCCCGAACTCCAGCCGGTTGATGATATGCGCGATATCGGTCGGGTAGATATCGTTCAGGATGTTCTTGATGAGGAAATCGGAACGGGTGGCGATGAGGTCGCGGAGGTCCTCCAGCAGCTCGTCATCGATCTCGATCAGTTCCTGCGGTGTGTAGACGGATTCAGCCATCGGATTCCTCCGTGACGGTGTTGAGGATCTGCGGTGCCAGGTGGACCAGCTCATTGCTCAGCCGGACGAAATCCGCCACACTGAGTTCTTCGGGACGGAGTTCCAGGTCGACCGACAACCGTTCCAGTTCTACCGCCGGAACATCCAGTCCTTTCAGCCCGTTCCGCAGCGTCTTGCGGCGCTTACCGAATGTGCCGCGGACGATCTTGCGGAAGAGACGGTCATCCGCGGCCTTATCTGGGAACGGAGCGGTATAATCCAGATGGATGATGGCGGAGGAGACGTTCGGGACCGGGAAGAAGGAGTTCCGGGAGACGGCGAACTGCATCTTCGGTGTGCTGTAATACTGCATCAGAATGGAAAGGATGCCGTATTCTTTCGTCCTCGGTTTGGCCACGATACGCTGGGCCACCTCGGTCTGCATCATCACCAGGAAGTCGCTGACCGCCGGAAGGGCATCGATGACATGGAACAGAATGGGCGTGGTGATGTTGTATGGGATATTCCCGATAAGACGGAGCGGTGCACCGGCGGTCTGCCGCACGTCGGACAGGGAGACGTTCAGGATATCATCATGGATGACGGTGATGCGCTCCCCGAATTGTTCCTTGAGCATCGGCGCCAGCTCGTTGTCCAGTTCGATCACGGTGCAATGGGGAAGGGTCTGCAGCAGCAGTGCTGTGAGAGCGCCCTTCCCGGGACCGATCTCCACAACACTGTCACCCGGTTTCGGGTCGAACACCTTCACGATCTTCTGCGACACGTTGGGGTCCTGAAGGAAATTCTGACCGAGGGATTTTTTGGCGCGATGCATCATACTGTTTCCAATGAACAAGGGTGAACGAACGTCCAAGAATATAACGAATGCCCCCTCCGATTTCAATGAACTTCACCGTTTCTTGCCTCTCTCCCTATTTCTTTTCATATTGACCCATCACTATGCAGCGGATCCTCAATCTTATCCGGTCCTGGAGCGCGAAGGATGACCTCAGCGTGAAATGGGCCATCCTCGCCGTCGTGGTCGTCCTGATCGCGCTCATGTTCCCGCAGGGACTCGCCGTCGAGTCCGATTATCCCGTCGGGATGATCTGGACGGAGAACGATCTGTATGCGCCATTTGCATTCCCCATCTATAAGGATGAACGGGAGTATGTGCGGGAGCGCGAACTGGCGGCCGGGAAGGTCTACAACGTCTTCGAAGAGAATCCCGCTATCGCCCGCGAGTACCTTGATTCCCTGCAGATGTTCTTCGTCACCCTCCAGTCCCTGCTGGATCGCCGTCCGGAACCGGACCAAGTATCTGCACTTCCGGTTCAATTCATGGAAAGTGAGTGGCGGATCCTCCGCACATTGCGAGCTGCCGAACAGCGCACCGGGAAATCCCTGCCCTCGTATTCCTTCGACCGCCTGCGCCGCGACGTACTGCTGGTGGTGAACGGGCTCTACCTGGAAGGGATCGTGGATGTGCGGAAATCGCAGTATCGTGAGGATGCGCTGATCGCCAAACGGAAGAAGACCAGCGAACAGATCGTGCCGCTCAACCGCTTCCTGGACCGGTATGAGCTCGGCCGGTCCGTGCAACAGACCTTCATCGCCGGGTTCAAACAGGACAACGATACGGTCTCCATCGCGGTGAAGATCGCCCTGACGTTCCTGATGCCGAATGTGATCTTCCAGCGGGAACAGACCGAGCGTGAGGTGCGGTTCGCCGAGGACCTCGTCCCGCGGACCATCGGCGCGGTGAGCGAAGGGGAGCGGATCATCGCCAAGAAGGAACGGGTGACCGACGAGATCAAACTGAAGCTCGATTCCATGCGGAAGGCGAAGGAGGAGCGGGGGGCGGGCATCAACGTCTATGTGACGTTCCTCGGTAAAGCGCTCCGCGTCTTTGCCATCATGTGGATGCTGGTGATGTACATCTACCTGTTCCGGAAACGGATCTACAGCGACAATGCGAAGCTCATCATGATCTCGCTGCTGTTCATCATCGTCTCGTTCATCGCCTATCTGACCGTCCAGAACACTTCGCCGCTCCCGCTGCGGTACCTCATCGTCATCCCCGCCATCTCGATGATCTGCGCCATCCTCTTCGATTCCCGGGTGGCTTTCTACAGCACCGTGGTCATCTCGCTCATCGCGGCAGGGATCCGCGGCAATGACTATGCCATTGCCCTCTCCTCGCTCGTGGCCGGTGCGTTCGCCATCTACACGGTGCGCGACATCAAGAAACGGACTCAGATCTTCCGCTCCATCATCTACGTCTTCCTGGGATACACCATCACCATCATCGCTCTCGGTCTGGAGCGGTACGAATCGTTCGAAGTGGTCGGCAATGAACTGCTCGTGGCCGGGTTCAATGCGATCCTCTCGCCGATCATCACCTACGGTCTGCTCATCTTCCTGGAGCGCATCTTCCTCGTCCCCACCGAGCTGACGCTGATGGACCTGTCGGACCTGAACCATCCGCTGCTGAAGGAGCTGTCGCATAAGGCCCCCGGTTCCTTCCACCATAGTGTGAGTGTGTCAACGCTTGCTGAATCCGCTGCGCAGGCGATCGGAGCGAACGGCACCCTGGCGCGCGTGGGGGGGCTGTACCATGATATCGGCAAGCTCGTCAATCCTGAATCGTTCGTGGAGAACCAGCTCGGCACGGAGAACCGTCATCGGACGATGAGTCCCCGCAAGAGCGTCCGGGTGATCGCCGCCCATATCGAGGACGGAGTGAAACTGGCGCAGCAGCATCATCTGCCGCAGTCCGTGATCGATTTCATCCCGATGCATCACGGCACGATGCTCGTCGGATTCTTCTATGAGAAGGCGCTCCGGCAGAAACGGAGCAGGGGAGAGGTGAACGAGAACGATTTCCGCTATCCCGGGCCGAAGCCGACTACCAAAGAGACCGCCATCGTCATGCTGGCGGACGGTGTGGAAGCCTCCACCCGCGCGATCTCCGAACCGACGGTGGAGAAGATCGCGGCGAACATCGACTCACTGGTGAAGCTGCGTCTGCTGGAAGGGGAGTTGGATGAGAGCAAGCTGACGATGAAGGACCTGAAGCAGGTCCAGGAAAGTTTCCTGAAGATCCTCGTCGGCATCCATCATTCCCGTCTCCGGTATCCTGATCAGGAAGTACCTGCTGTTGCTGCCGCTGTTCCGGCTGCTCCGGAACCGTCCCCCCGTACTCCCGCGAAACAGCATGCGGAGAAAAGGCTCCAGCGCACCATCGATTCCATCGACCGCAAATGAGTTTCGACATCCGCTCCTATATCCGGTTCATCCAGCTGGAGAAGAGCCTGGCGGGGAATTCCGTCGAAGCGTACGAACGCGATATCGTCCGCTACGTCCGGTTCCTGACCGATGCCGGTCTGCAGGGATTCGCGGCGGTGACGGAGGAGCATGTCTCGGGATTCATCCGCTCCCTGCGGGATGCGGAACTCTCCCCCCGCAGCATCGCCAGGAACATCTCGGCCGTGAAAGGACTGCACCGGTTCCTTTCCGGCGAGAAGGTGACCGTCACCGATCCGACGCAAAACATCGACCTGCCGAAGAAGGGGAAACATCTTCCCGAGGTGCTGAGTGTGCAGGAGATGAATGCCGTGCTGGAAGCAGCCGACCCGGCATCCGAAACAGCAGGACCATTCGTCTGGCGGGACCGTGCGATCCTGGAAACGCTCTATGCCACCGGCATGCGCGTCTCGGAGCTCGCCGGGCTGACACTCCACAGCATTCTGGAAGAGCAGCAACTGGTGCGGGTGTTCGGGAAAGGCTCCAAGGAACGGCTGGTGCCGATCGGCGGACATGCATTGCAATGGGTCAAGGAATACCGCCAGCGGCTGCGCGGTACACTGCTCAAGCGGGGGAAGGCCACCGACGCGCTCTTCCTGAATTTCCGCGGCGGAGGTCTCTCGCGGGTCGCGGTCTGGAACATCGTTGCGGAGTACACACGACGCGCCGGAATCCGGAAAGAGGTCCATCCGCATACCTTCCGTCATTCCTTCGCCACCCATCTGCTGGAAGGAGGGGCGGACCTCCGTTCCGTGCAGGAGATGCTCGGACATGCGGACATCGCCACCACACAGATCTATACCCATATCGACAGGGAACAGTTGAAACAACAGCATAAACAATTCCATCCCCGTGCCTGACCGTATCATGCCCACGAAGCCCGCAGCACCGCGCAACAGAACCATCACTCTCTCGGTATCGGAACAGACCCGGTACCGGCGGAGACTGCTCACGCTCCGGTCGCCGGCATCGGTGGACGATGTGCTGGACCGGACCCTATTGAATGATATCTTGACGGCGGCGGATCTGCTCCCTTCGTCCTTCGTCGATCTGCTCTTCATCGATCCTCCGTACAATCTCACGAAGAAGTTCAACGCGGCGACCTTCCGCGCCACATCGCACGATGCGTATGCCGCATGGCTGGATGCCTGGCTCCCGAAACTTGTCCGCACGCTCACGCCGACCGCTTCCGTCTACCTGTGCGGGGACTGGCGCTCCTCCGCGGTGCTGCAGCAGGCGGCGGAGAAGTACTTCATCGTCCGCAACCGCATCACCTGGGAGCGTGAGAAAGGGCGCGGTGCGAAGGCGAACTGGAAGAATGCATCCGAGGATATCTGGTACTGCACCGTCTCCGACCGCTATACCTTCCAGCTGGACGCCGTGAAGATGAAACGGAAGGTGATCGCACCGTACACCGAACAGGGGCGGCCGAAGGACTGGAAGCGGACCGACGAAGGGAATTTCCGGCTGACGCATCCTTCAAACCTCTGGACCGACCTGACCGTCCCGTTCTGGTCCATGCCGGAGAATACCGAGCATCCGACGCAAAAGCCGGAGAAACTGCTCGCCAAGATCATCCTTGCCAGCAGCCGGCCAGGCGATGTCGTGCTCGATCCGTTCCTCGGTTCGGGGACAACCTCCGTGGTCGCAAAAAAGCTCGGGCGGCGGTATGTAGGAATTGAAATTGACGAAAAATTTGCTTCTATTTCAGAGAAACGACTCCAGTTGGCGGAACACGACCGCTCCATCCAGGGATTCGACGGGAACGTCTTCCGGGAGCGGAACTCACGCTGAGCACCACGACCACCGGACCGCTGCTGCAGCGTGTACCGATTCACTCATTCTATCCTGACCGTATGGCCCGCAGAATCCTCGCACTCGCCGAAGGGCGCTTCAGCCCGCTCAAATCCAAGACCGCCAATGCTGCGCTCATCTATACTCCGGGCGACACGGTCGCTATCATCGACAGCACCAAGGTCGGTTCGACCGCACAGCAGGTGCTCGGATACGGCGGTGATGTGCCGGTCGTGGCCAGCGTGGAAGAGGGACTGAAATTCCAACCGACGCATCTGCTGATCGGCATCGCTCCCACCGGCGGACGACTGCCGGACACCTGGCGCGAATGGATCAAGACCGCCATCCGGAACAGGATGCATATCCTCAGCGGACTCCACACCATCCTCTCCGACGATGCGGAATTCACTGCGCTGGCGTCCGAGTACGGCGTGACCATCACCGACTGGCGCCGCATCCCGCACGAGTACGAAGTGGTCTCCAAAGGCAACTACCGCACGCGCGCGGCGAAGACGATCCTCACGGTCGGTGCGGACTGCAACATCGGGAAGATGACCACCATGCTGCAGGTCTACAATGTCTTCAAGCAGCGGGGACTGAAGAGCGATTTCATCGGCACGGGACAGACCGGAATCATGATCTCCGGAAAAGGGATCGCGGTCGATGCCATCATCAGCGATTACATCGCCGGCTGCATCGAGAAATGCATCGATGCGTCGAATGCTGAAGGATACGATTACATCTTCGTGGAAGGGCAGGGAGCACTGACCCATCAGGGATACAGCGGCGTCACCTTCGGTCTGATGCACGGCACGATGCCGGATGCGATGATCATGTGCGTACAGCCGACGAGGACGCACGATGACTATGGACTTCCTATCCCCGACCTGAAGCGTCTTATCGCACTGCACGAGCAGGTGATCGAGTTCTTCCGTCCTACCAAAGTGGTCGGCATCGGCATCAACTCCATCGGGCTCACGGATGACCAGAGCAAGGCCGAAGCGAAACGGCTGGAGGACCTGACCGGTCTGCCGGCGATCGATACATTCCGGTTCGGCGGTGAAAAGCTGGCCGACGCACTGCAGGCGTACCTGAAACGCTGATATGCGATACACACTCATCCTCTCTCTCTGCGCACTCCTGCTGGTCTCCTGCCAGAAGCGGAAACCTGTCGATCAGGATGTACAGAAGGTCGACAATTTCATCCCCTCCGCGTCGGAGAAGGACATCGATACCACGCAGGCGTACCTCTCCCCGTCCGATGCGCTGAGCGACCGGGCGGCATATGTCTCCGATCAGTTCCTTCCGACCCGCATCACCTATCGCGGTACACGCTCCGTCTTCTATCTCGAGTCCGTACCGACGGAACAGATCCCGCTCCGGATCGTGAGCGAGTACATGGAAGGGAAGTGGGGGGACAATGATACGGTCTCCAGTGTCACACGGCTCCTTGTCTATAATAACGGACTGTTGGTCTACCGGAAAGCATTCCCACTGTCCTTTGCCACGGTGACGGCGTTCGCGCAGGTGCGGAAGTTCGATCATGTTGTGCTGCCGGTGAACGGGAAGAAATCGATCCTGTACTATTGGCTGGATGCAGTGGATGCCGCCGGTACGGTGCGGCGGGAGTACCATGCTGTCAGTTCGGATGCGGATGGGATCACCAATGAGCTGACCGGAGACCTGACCCGCATCGACAGCCATTTTGCATCGATACGGTTCCTCAACGAGGACCGGGTGAAGGCGAAGGTTCCGCCCGGTCCCCGCTATCCATCGCTGACCGTCGATCTGCTCTTCACCATCGACTGGAACGCCTGCACGGCGCTTCTGGATGTCCCGGTCGACACGGTCTTCAGCATCTCGGAGCAGCCGACGCGGTACTTCAGCAACAGGATCCGCCTCTTCACCGGTACGGATCCGGGGTCGGCCTCCGCAGAGACGAACTTCCGCCGCCTCACCCAGGGAACGATGCGCCGCGCGTTCATCCCATCCCTGTTCGACAGCAGCAGCATCACCCGGGACAGGGTCTATGTGGAGTTCAATGCGAGGACGAAAGGCTGGATCGACCACCGCACCATGATGTTCGAGGAGCTGGTGATGGAATGACGCGAGGGGTAGAATAGGCGAACGAATGGAAAAATCCCGCGAAATCTTTCTATTGAGCGGGATTTTTTTTATCATATAACAACGGTGCCAGACGGCATCCCGTACAACGGACCCGGACCATCTCGGGTCCGTTGCTTTTCCACCGGTCACATCCCAAGCGCACACGTACGTCTATGATCGTCATGAAGTTCGGCGGCACTTCCGTAGAAGATGCCAAAGCCATCAAAAATCTCACCGAGATCGTCAGGAAAGAGCTGCCGCGGCGGCCCATCGTGATCGTCTCCGCCTGTTCCGGCATCACCAATCAGCTGCTCCTGGCTGCAACGCTGGCCTCCCAGGGGAAGAAAGAGGAGGCGCTGAACACCGTTGCCGCCATCGAAGCGCGGCATAAACGGATCGCCAAGGAGCTTTTCGAAGGTGACATCCTCCGGTTCCTCAACAAACATCTCACCTCCGTGGGAGAGGAGCTGACCGCCCTGGTGAACGGCGTGATCGTCCTCGGCGAGCTCACACACCGCTCGCTCGACACATTCGCTGCCTACGGTGAACGGATCTCCTCGCTCATCATCCATCATTATTTCGAACAGCAGCGGCTGAAATCCTTCTGGGTGGATGCCCGCTCCTTCATGATCACGGACGATCAGTACACCAAAGCGGTGCCGCAGTTCGAGGTGACCGAACGGAAGCTGCGCGAGATCGTCCAGCCGAAGGTGAACAACGGTTATGTGGTGATCTCGCAGGGGTTCATCGGGTCCACGCCTTCCGGCGTGACGACCTCCATCGGGCGCGGCGGGTCGGACTATTCCGCCGCGATCATCGGTGCGCTGCTCGATGCGGAGGATATCCAGATCTGGACCGATGTGGACGGTATCCTCTCCAGCGATCCGACGGTGGTGAAGGACGCGCGGAAGATCAAAGTGATGTCGTTCAACGAAGCGGCGGAACTGGCGTACTTCGGCGCGCGGGTGCTCCATCCGGAGACCATCCTTCCGGCGGTGAAGAAGAACATCCCGGTGCGCGTGCTGAACTCCAAGAATCCCGGCTCGTCCGGCACCCTGATCGTCTCCAAACCGAAGACGGACAAACGCTGCATCGTGAAATCGATCGCGTACAAGGAAGGGATCACGCTCGTCAGCATCGTCTCCACGCGCATGTTCCTTGCGACCGGTTTCCTGGAGAACATCTTCGATGTGTTCCATAAGTACCAGACCGTCGTGCATACAGTGGCGACGTCCGAAGTGAGCGTGACCGCGACGATCGACAACACGAAGCATCTGGCGCAGATCGTGCGGGAATTGAAAGCGTTCGCCACGGTGACGGTAACCGACCGCAAGGCGATCGTCTGTATCGTGGGGGACAACCTCCGCAATTCGCCGGGACTCGCCGTACGGATGCTCGCACCGATCTCGGATGTGAATATCAACATGATCTCGCAGGGGGCATCCGAGATCAATCTCAGTTTCGTCATCGATGAGGATTCCGTTGACGATGTGGTGCTCCGTCTGCATGCCGAACTGTTCGCCAACGCCGGGAATTTCCCGGAGATCTTCGAATGACCAACCACTGACGGGACCGTATGACGCACTTCCATTTCCATGAGAATGAACTGTATTGCGAGGAGACGCCGGTCGCGGAGATCGCGGCCGAGTTCGGCACCCCGCTCTATCTGTACAGCCGCCGGCAGCTCGTCGATAATTTCCGTTCGATCGACGGTGCCTTCGCCGGTGTGGACCATACCACTTGCTACGCGCTGAAAGCGAATTCCAACCACGAGCTGCTCCGTATCCTGGCAGCCGAAGGTGCCGGCGCGGATGCCGTTTCCGCCGGTGAGATCCATCTTGCCCTGAAGGCCGGATTCTCCCCCTCCAAGATCACCTTCGCCGGAGTGGGGAAGCAGGATGCAGAGATCGAGTATGCCCTGCGGCATGATATCTTCGCCTTCAATGTGGAATCGACGGAAGAACTGGCGGTGATCGATGCGATCGCGGGACGGATGGGTAAGAAAGCGCGCATCGCACTCCGCGTCAATCCGGACATCGATGCATCGACCCATCCCTACATCTCCACCGGATTGAAGACGAACAAGTTCGGCATCGACATCTCGGTCGCGGCGGACGTCTTCCGGTACGCACACTCGCTGCCGCATCTGCATGTGGAAGGGATCCACACCCATATCGGTTCGCAGATTCTCAAACTCGACCCGTTCGAGCAGACTGCGCGCAAGGTGGTGGACCTGGTCTCCGGTCTCCGCGCCGCCGGTATCGATATCCGGCATATCGATTTCGGCGGGGGATACGGCGTCACATATAAGAATGCGATCCGGCACCCGTTGCTGCCGATGGAGGATGCCACGGCTGCGGATGAGGCGCCGATGAACGGGGAATTCATCGCGGCGGTGCTGCCGATCCTGAAAACGGCCGGCTGTTCCATCGTGATCGAACCGGGACGCTCCATCATTGCGAACACCGGCATTCTCGTCACGAAAGTGCTCTTCCGCAAGGACAACGGCGTGAAGAAGTTCGTCATCGTCGATGCCGGCATGAACGACCTGATCCGTCCGAGCCTGTACCAGGCTTACCACCAGATCGTCCCGCTGACGCTGAAACAGGGTGACCCGGAGCGAGTGGATGTGGTCGGACCTGTCTGCGAGACGGGGGATTTCTTCGCCCGCGAACGGGCGATCCCTTCCGTGCAGCGCGGTGACATGCTCGCCATCCTCACGGCCGGCGCGTACGGATTCTCCTTCACATCGCACTACAATGCCCGTCCTGCTCTGGCCGAGGTGCTGGTGAACGGGGATAAGGTAAGGGTCATCAGAGAACGAGAGAGGATTGAAGACCTGATGTAAGCTGTCAGCGATCAGCTGTCAGCAATCAGGAATCACAAGAAAATTTTATCACGCATATTGATATGCAATGAAGGATTTCAGAAAACTGAAGGTGTGGGAAAAAAGCCATCATTTTTCGATCGAGATATACAAGGCAACAATTGATTTCCCAAAAGAAGAACTCTACGGAATGACGAGCCAGATCCGTCGCGCTGCCGTGTCGATATCCGCGAATATTGCGGAAGGTTGCGGAAGAGGGTCTGACGCTGATTTCAAACGATTTTAATACATTGCGTTTGGTTCGGCGAGTGAAGCAGAGTGTCTGTTGGAATTGTCCAAAGACCTGAGATTCATCGAGGATGAAAGGACAGCTCTGTTGTTGGACCACATTGTGGAGATCAAAAAAATGTTGGCATCCTTGATTACTACCGTATCCAGCTGAACAATCTATGTCCGATCGCTGAGGGCTGATAGCAGACCGCTGATAACAACTTCAATAGAAAGAACTTTTTTCCAAGGTATCCTATGAAATTATATGATGTTATTGTTGCCGGTGCGACCGGAATGGTCGGCCGAAAGATGATCCAGGTGCTGGAGGAACGGAACTTCCCGGTCGGACGGCTGATACCGCTCGCGTCGGCACGGTCCGTAGGGATGGAGATCCCCTTCAAGGGAAAATCGTACCGTGTGGAGGAGCTGACGCATGAATCGCTCTCCCGGAAGGATATCGAACTGGCGCTCTTCTCCGCCGGCGGATCGACCAGCCGCGAGTTCGCACCGACCGCCGCGAAGAACGGCACACTCGTCATCGACAACAGCAGCGCCTGGCGGATGGAACCGGAGATACCGCTCGTGGTCCCGGAAGTGAACCGGAAGGACATCTTCAAGCATAAAGGGATCATTGCGAACCCGAACTGCTCCACCATCCAGATGGTGGTCGCACTGAAACCGCTCCACGACCGTTTCCGCATCAAGCGGGTGGTCGTCTCCACTTATCAGTCCGTGACCGGTGCCGGTCAGAAAGGCTACGACCAGCTGATGAAGGAGTGGAACAAGGAGACGGTGACCAATCCGAAGTTCCCGTACCAGATCTCGTTCAATCTCATCCCGCACATCGATGAATTCTTCGAGGACGGTTACACGCGCGAGGAGTACAAGATGATGAAGGAAACGCAGAAGATCATGGGGGACGATTCCATCGCCGTCACCGCCACCTGCGTCCGCGTGCCGGTCATCGGCGGCCACAGCGAATCGGTGAACATCGAATTCGAACGTCCGTTCGAGATGGCCGAGGTACGTGAAATGCTGGTGAAGGCCCCCGGACTCATCGTGCAGGACAAGCCGCAGGAGAAACACTATCCGATGCCGGTGTTCGCGTATGACAAGGATGAGACCTTCGTGGGCCGGGTGCGCCGCGACAGCACGGTGAAGAACGGTCTGAACATGTGGATCGTGTCGGACAATATCCGCAAAGGCGCAGCAACGAACGCCGTGCAGATCGCCGAGGAATGGATCAAAGGAAAGTGACCGTACCATCTACCCACTGACGGAGCGACCATGAACGACCTCTTCTCCCGCCGGAACTTCCTCTCCGGTTTCTCCGCGACGGCGCTCGCGGCCATCTATCCCGCGTCGTTCATCGAGATGCTGGAGGCGAGGACCAAGGAACAGGCACCGCTCTCCACGGTGAAGCCCGCGGCGCTGAAACAGGGGGATACCATCGGTCTGGTGATGCCGGCGACCGCCGTCGATTCGCCGGAACGGATCACCATCGCCAAGGAGATCGCAGAATCACTCGGTTTCTCCGTGGTGCTCGGCGAGCATGTCCGGAACGTCTACGGGTATCTGGCCGGTTCGGATAAGGAACGTGCCGAGGATATCAACGCAATGTTCCGCCGGTCCGATGTGAAGGGGGTCTTCCCCGTGCAGGGAGGATGGGGAAGCATGCGGGTCCTGCCGCATCTGGACTTCGACCTCATCCGGAAGAATCCGAAGGTCTTCATCGGCTTCAGCGATATCACGACCCTCCTGCTTGCATTCCACAAGTTCGCCGGCCTGGTGACGTTCCACGGCCCGAACATCTTCTCCACCTTCAACGAGTACGTATCGGATTATTATTTCCGCGCCATCACCTCCACGGCACCGCTGGGTCTGCTGAAACAGCCGCCGCTGCCTCCCGGGGAACGGGTGGACAAGGAGAACCGTATCCTCACGCTGAGCGGCGGAACGGCGACCGGCGAACTGGTCGGCGGCAATCTTTCGCTGCTCGTCACCACGCTCGGGACGCCGTTCGAGATGGACCTGACCGGGAAGATCCTCTTCCTGGAGGATGTGCGGGAGGAGCCGTACCGCATCGACAGGATGCTGACCCATCTGTTCCTGAGCGGAACGCTCTCCAAAGCGGCCGGGATCGTCGTGGGGAAGATGCGCGATTGTGAACCGCAGGGCGGCGGCGTTCTCGGCTCGCTCTCACTGGAGGAGATCTTCCGTACCCGTCTCGGCACACTCGGTATCCCCGCCATCTCCGGTCTCTCATTCGGGCATATCCGCGACCATATCACGCTTCCGATCGGTGTGAAGGCGACGCTCAACGCGGATGCCAAGACGCTCACGATCACCGAAGGGGCGGTCCGCTGAATCACAGCCGGTGCCGTTCCCGGGGCACAATCCGGGGACGGTTTTCCTCTCTTTCTTCTTCGGCATCTAATCCCTATCTTGGTGCGCAATTCACGGATGCCGCGGGCGACGATGTTGTTCCACACGGATAGCGCGTTGTTCCTCACCTTATGACCGGACCGGCCATGACCACAGACAGACCAGAACATTCCCGTCAATTCCGAACACGGCGCGCCCTCAACTGGCTCACGCTCGGATTCACCTACGCTGCAATGTACATGGGGAGGTACAATCTCTCTTTTGCGAACAAAGCGCTCTCGGACAAGTACGGTTGGGATAAGACGCAGGTCGGCACGATCATCACTGCAGCGCTGACCATCTACGGTATCTCGGCGCTCTTCAACGGTCCCATCGCCGACCGGATCGGCGGCCGCAAAGCGATGCTGATCGGCGTGACCGGAGCGGTCATCTTCAATATCGCCTTCGGTCTCGGTGCGTATATCGGTGTTCTCGGCACCGGCGGACTGCTGCTCGGATATTTCGCTACGGTCTGGGCGATGAACATGTACTTCCAGTCCTACAGCGCCCTGGCGCTCATCAAGGTCAATTCGGGCTGGTTCCACGTGCGGGAGCGCGGGGTCTTCTCCGCCATCTTCGGTTCCATGATCCAGAGCGGCCGTGCGCTCATCTTCGTCATCGGCGGTATCGCGGTGGCAGTGCTGCCGTGGGAATGGGTCTTCTTCATCCCGGCCGGCATCATGGCGGTGATGGGGACCATGACCTTCCTGTTCGTCCGCGACACTCCGCACGAGGCCGGTCTGCAGGATTTCGATACGGCCGATGCGTCGAGCGGCGATACGGAGAAGGTGGACATGAAGTACCTCATGAAGAAGGTCTTCACCAATCCCATCACGCTCACGATCGCAGTGGCGGAGTTCTGTACCGGCTTCGTCCGCCACGGCTTCGAGCAGTGGTTCCCGCGCTATATGCAGGAAGCGCAGCATCTGTCGCTCGATTCCCCGGTCTTTCAGAAAGGGGCGCTGGCGGTGGTGCTGGCCGGTATCTTCGGTGCGTTCGCTGCCGGGACGATCTCAGACTGGGTCTTCAATTCCCGCCGTCCTCCCGTCGCCTTCATCGGATACGCCATCCAAATCATCTGTCTGGCCATCGTCTGGCTGGCACCGGGCATCGACTGGATCATCGTGGCATTCGTTGCGAATTCATTCGCCATCAGCATGGTCCACTCCATGCTCTCCGGAACGGCATCGATGGACTTCGGCGGACAGAAAGCGGCCGCATCGGCCACCGGTCTCTTCGACGGGATGCAGTATATCGGCGGCGCAGCGGTCGGAACCGGGATGGGATGGATGCTGGAATCGTTCGGCTGGGGGACCTGGGGACCGAGCATGATCGGTTTCTCCGTGATCGGTGCCGTGCTCATGCTCAAACTATGGAATGTCGTGCCGAAGTCGGTGAAAGTGGGCCACTGACCGCGGTATCTTGACCGTGCCGGTGGTCCGGGACGGGGACAGAAACAAAGGCAGTATATGTGGAACACATCTGAAGGCAGCACCGGGAGGCTGATCCAGCTTTCCGTCGGATATTTCTTCTTCTACGTGATCACCGGCGTGACGGTGAAGTACTTCACCGGGAGTGCGGAAGCAGGGTTCCCCGGGATGAACCAGGTGGAGTATCTTGTGTACAGCACCTTGGGCGGCAATGCCATCGCGTTATCCGTGGCGCTGGGACTGCGGTGGTACCATCTGAAGTCGAACAGGATCATCTCCGTTCTCGGTCTGCGGTTCCCGCAGGAATTCCTCTATATCATCCCTTCCGGTATCTGCACCGCGGTTGTGATCCCGACGACCACCATGATGTACCTGCTGCCGATCTCCGTGATGGTCGCCATGGTCATCATGCGGGCGAGCATCATCATCATCAGCCGTCTGGTGGATGAACTGCAGATCCGTCAGGGCATCCTGAAGAAGAGCGTCTACGCCGAAGAGAACATCGCCGTGGTCTTCGCCCTGATGGCGGCGGCCATCAACCTTATCTGGGTGGCGCCGGGGGATTTCGATTTCGTCAACTCGATCGCAGCGGTCTCGATCCTCACCAGCTACATCACCGTCTACACCATCCGCATTTACATCATGAACTACTACAAGAATACGCGGGCGAAGGGGGTGGCGCTGGACAATAACGGATTCTTCGCGATCGAACAGATCACTGCTACCATTGCTATGCTTGCGGCGGGATATGTCCTCTATCATGCGGCGGACTGGTACGGATCGGCAAGCAGTGAACTGCTCATGTTCCACCGGTCGATCGCCGCACCGCATCCGGAATGGGGATGGGGGATCCTGGCGGGGACGGCCTTCGGGATGGTCGCCTTCTTCTCGGTGTTCATCTTCATGTTCAAGGGACGGACCGCAACGTTCGCCGGTCTGGTGAACCGCCTCACGTCACTTGTGGCCGGTACGGCAGCGACGATCGTCTCCTTCTTCCTGTTCGGCGGCAAATTCCCGAAGATGCAAGACTGGTTGTCGCTCGGGTTCATCCTGATCGCCGTCCTTTTCCTCTCCCGTGCTGAGAAGAAGCGGACCCGTGAACTGGCCGCAGCGAAGGAACTAGTTTAAAGCAGTCATGGCATGACTTAAGTCATGCCATGACTGCTTACAGGTGCCGTTTTCGGCTATTTCTTGATGTTCCAGAGCTTGTTCGTTGCACGCTCCAGTTCCTCCTCGATCAACTTCACGTCGTGCGTCTTCTCCGGCATGTTCTCGAATACCACATACGGGATCTTGATCCCCCGCACCTCGATGTAGGACGGGTCCTTCTTCTCGATCTCCTCCCAGTCGTTGGTCTTATAATAGAACTCCATCTTCTCATCAGGCAGGGAGTGATGCAGGATGGAATCCTCCTGACCGGGACGGGCGCGCTTCCGGTTCTTCCGTACCGATTCCTCGTACGGCACCTTGATGTACAGCAATGATGCCTTCTTGAGCATCTCGTCGGACAGGAAGGTGAGGGCATTGTAGATGGCATTCTCACCGCCGCGGGCGAACTCCACCAGGGTGGTCATCTTCGCATGATACGCCGGGTCCTTCATCACCTTCTTTTGGTAATCCAGCGCCAGGCGCTTCATGTACAGGTCCCAGATGTACTGGTCCTTGAACCAGTATTTCTCATCGCTCCAGACGCGCGGTTTGCCCATCTGGCTCATCAGGTCATCGAGTTCGAAGGTCTCCCAGACGTAGAGGAAATCATCCAGCTCCTCGAAGTTCGCCACATGGAACTTCTCCAGCCGGATGATGGGATCGCATTTCTTGAGGAAATCGATCACTTCGGATTTGCCGGCGGCCGGCCGGCCGGTGATGATCAGAATGGGAAAGTGCTGATTGCTCATTGTTTCTCCTATGGTGTTGGATCGGTATGACGTGTTCGTTGAAAAATCCTTTGTAAGAGTTACAGAAATACTCTATTTTTTGTTCAAGAATCAAGCAGAAATAATCACCCTGAAAATCACCGGGGCACAGGGGTATCATGACCGTTTTCGAATCGATCTGCGCCTTATTGGACGGGAAGGGCGTCCGCTACCGCACCGTCCATCATGTGCCGACCTTCACATCCGAGGAGTCCGCACGGGCACGCGGGGAGGAGGTGCGGACCGGAGGGAAAGCGATCCTGATGAAGGTGGATGAAGGATTCAAATTGTTCGTCCTGAGCGCTGCGCTGAAGGTCGACTCGAAAGCGGTCAAGCAGCGGTTCAACGCCAGAAGCATCCGATTCGCCACGAAGGAAGAGCTGCTGGATCTGACCGGACTCGTCCCCGGGTCGGTGCCGCCGTTCGGACGGCCGATCCTCCCGCTGGACCTTTATATCGATGACTCCATCCTTGCCAACGAACGGATCGCATTCAATGCAGGATCGCTGACCGATTCCGTGATCCTCTCCGTGGCTGATTACCGTTCCATCGTGACAGCGGAACAGTTCCGCTTCGCCGCTCCATGAACCGACCATTGACCATCGCCGCCATGACCCTGCGAACATTCGTTCTCCTGCTGCTGACCGTTCCGCTCGCCGCGCAACAGACCCGTCCGGAACGGACGAACTACGAGGAGACCTCGCGGTACCAGGATGTGATGGACTTCATCGGATCGCTGAAGATAGATGATGCCTCCATGAAGCTGACCTGGCTCGGATACTCGTTCCAGGGACGCCGGCTACCGATGATCGTCTACGGCGATGTGCCCGATGCGCGGCCGGAGACGATCAGCCGCTCCGGGAAAGTGGTCGTCTACATCCAGGCGAACATCCATGCCGGGGAGGTGGAAGGGAAGGAAGCGATGCTCGAACTGCTGCGCGAATTGCGCGGCGGGAACCATGCCGCCTGGAAACGGAGACTGGTGCTGCTGATCGTTCCGATCTATAATGCTGACGGGAATGAACTGGTCTCGCTGCACAACCGGCCGTGGCAGCATGGACCGATGGGAGGAATGGGACAGCGTGCGAACGGCCAGGGACTCGATCTGAACCGCGACCATATCAAACTGGAAGCGCCGGAGACGGTCTCGTTCGTCCGTATGCTGAATGAGTACGACCCGCATATCACGCTCGATCTGCACACTACGAACGGTTCCTTCCACGGTTATCACATCACGTACAGTTTCGCGCTCAATCCGATGGTGGATGAGGGACTCGATGCCTACACCCGGAACGAGTTCTTCCCGAAGGTGACCGCAGCGATGGCGGCGAAGAAGTGGCGCATCCACCGGTACGGTGATTATCTGGAACGGACACCGGCAGGACCGGCCGGGTATTATTTCTGGGCGCACGAACCGCGCTTCAACAGCAACTATGTCGGATTCCGGAACAGACTGGCGATCCTCTGCGAATCCTATTCCTACCTTCCATTCCGTCAGCGTATCGCATCCATGAAAGCGCTCGTGGTGAGCATCCTGGATGTTGCCGGTGCCAACGCCTCGGCAGTGAAGTCCACGGTAGCTGCGGCCGAACGGAATGCGATGTCCGTACGTCCGGGTGATTCCCTCAGCGTGCGTGCGGCGATCGTGGAGTCACAGCCGGCGCAGGAGATCCTCCTGGCACCGGTGATCGAGGAACGGAATCCGTACAGCGGCGAAGTGATGTACCGCATGAACGAGGACAGCCTGCGCACGATCGTCACGAAGGAATACTATGCCTCCGCCCCGCTGAAGCGTGCCGCCGCTCCTCTGCAGTATGCGCTCCCGGATTCCCTCACCGAGCTCGCCGCGCTTCTGCAGCGGCACGGGATCCGCATCGACACACTCCGTTCGCCAGTGACCGTTGCCGCGGACCGCTTCATCATCACGCAGAACAGGCAGGCGGAACGGGAGTTCCAGAAGCACCGGATGCGGACGCTGGAAGGACGGTTCGTGACCGATACCATGATGCTCCCGGCCGGTACACTGCTCGTGCCGATGCAGCAGCCCCTTTCCCGTCTCGCATTTACGATACTGGAGCCGGAATCCGAGGATGGTGCAGTAGCGTGGAATGTGCTGGACGACCGGCTTGGGAACGGGACAGAATATCCAATCCACAAGATCAAACTATACCTGAAAGGACGATGATGAGAACCCTGCTTCTTTTGCTTGTGCTGACCACGGCAGCGGCCGTGGCACAATTGAAGTATCCGGTTACGGAGCGCTCTGCCCAGACCGATAATTATTTCGGCACGACCGTGCCGGACCCGTACCGCTGGCTGGAGGATGACCGTTCGGAGAAGACGGCTGAATGGGTGCAGAAGCAGAATGCCGTCACCTTCGGATATCTGGACAAGATCCCGTTCCGCGAGAAGGTGCGGAATCGTCTGACGCAGCTGATGAATTACCCGCGGTATACAGCCCCGTTCCGCGCCGGGAAGAACTGGTTCCACTATCTGAACGACGGTCTGCAGAACCAGAGCGTCCTCTATATCATGCGCGGTTCGCTGGATGCCAAGCCGGAGGTCTTCCTCGATCCGAACAAACTGTCCACGGACGGGACCACCTCGCTGGCCGGGATCACCTTCAGCAAGGACGGCCGCTATGCCGCATACCAGATCTCCAAAGCCGGTTCGGACTGGCGTGAGATCTATGTGATGGATGTGAAGACGAAGAAGCTCCTCAGTGACAGGATCGAATGGGCGAAGTTCACCGGCATCACCTGGCGCGGAAACGGATTCTTCTACAACCGGTATGATGCACCGAAGGATACCGGCTCCAAACTCTCCGCGTCCAATGAGTTCCAGAAGGTGTACTACCATGTGCTTGGTACGCCGCAGGCGAAGGACGAACTGATGATGCAGGACACCGTCAATCCGCATATGGGATTCGGGATCGGACTCACGGAGGATGAACGGTTCATGACCATGACCAAGTGGCAGCGGAATGCCAACGGCAACGCACTCTTCGTCCGCGACCTGAAGACGAAAGGGGATTGGGTGCCGCTGCTGGAATCGTTCGATGACGATATCTACGTGATCGACAATGTGGGGGACAAACTGCTGGTCTTCACGTCACACGGCTCGCCGAACGGCCGCGTTGTGCTCATCGATCCGCTGAAACCGGCACCCGGTCAGTGGAAGAATATCCTGCCCGAACGGAAACAGGCGCTCACCTCCGTCTCCATCGTCGGCGACAAACTCTTCGCCGTTTACATGCAGGATGTGAGCCACCGCGTCTATGTGCACGCGTTGGACGGCCGGTTCGAGAATGAGATCCCGCTCGAGACGCTCGGAACGGTCGCCGGATTCGGCGGCGAGCGGACCGACCGGTACACTTTCTATACACTCACCTCGTTCACCTATCCTTCCGTCATCTTCCGGTACGACCTGAAGACGAAACAATCGACCATGTTCCGGAAGACGCAGATCGATTTCAATCCGCAGAACTTTGTGACGACACAGGTCTTCTATCCGAGCAAGGACGGTACGAAGATCCCGATGTTCATCGTCCACCGGAAAGGGATCAGACTGGACGGCAGCCATCCCGCATGGCTGTACGGTTACGGCGGATTCAATGTCAGCATCAATCCGACGTTCACCGCCTCCCGTATCGTCTGGCTGGAGCAGGGAGGCATCTTCGCTGTTGCGAACATCCGGGGCGGGAGCGAGTATGGAGAGGCATGGCATCAGGCCGGGATGAAACTAAAGAAACAGAACGTGTTCGATGATTTCATCGCTGCGGCGGAGTATCTCATCCGGGAAAAGTACACCGATCCTTCCCGGCTGGCGATCGAAGGACGGTCGAACGGCGGTCTGCTCATCGGCGCCACGATCAATCAGCGGCCGGACCTCTTCAAGGTGGCGCACCCCGCGGTCGGGGTGATGGATATGCTCCGGTTCCAGAAGTTCACCATCGGCTGGGCCTGGGTGAACGATTACGGTTCCAGCGATGATTCGGTCCAGTTCGAATACCTCCGCCGGTACTCCCCGGTCCACAATATCCGCGACACCACTAAATATCCTGCGGTGCTTGTCACCACGGCGGACCATGATGACCGCGTTGTTCCGGCGCACTCCTTCAAGTACATCTCCACGCTGCAGGAGAAGTACAAAGGACCCAATCCGGTCCTGATCCGAATCGAAACGTCGGCCGGACACGGCACCGGGAAGCCGCTCTCCAAATCGATCGAGGAATGGGCGGACATGTACTCATTTACCTGGTGGAACATGGGGATCACGCCGAAGTATCTCCTGGAACAACTCTGATCACTGATCGGCGGAACAGCTGCAGGAAGGCTCCTGCAGCTGTTCCCGTCCGGTCCCTCTGCGCTTTATCACATCCCGCCGATTTCACTCAGATTTTACATTCCATCCCCTTGCGTCTTTCCACTGTATTTATTACAATGACTTAAAGTGATTCTTGAACAAGAGACTCTTCTTGCCAATAAAGACAATCAGAGTATTTCCCCGTTTTTGTGCGAATTTCCCCATTCGTTTGTCGTTCCATCTCAATTTGTGCCGATCGACCGATGCCGCCTCCTCCGATGCGGCATTGTCGTTCATACCCTAATCCACCGATTCCATCCACCAACCGGGATTCCCCAATATAATGGCGACCAAAAAGAAGAAAAAGATCTTCGTGCTCGACACCAATGTGGTACTCCATGACAGTTCCTGCATCTATCAGTTCAAAGAACATGATGTGGTCATTCCTGTCACCGTCCTGGAGGAGCTGGATGCATTCAAGAAAGGGAACGAATCGATCAACTTCCACGCCCGCGAGTTCGCGAGGAACGTGGATGCCATGAGCGGCGATCATATCTTCAACGGCGGCATCACCATCGGCAAAGGGCTGGGCAAGATCACCGTCCGGCTGGAACAGGATTTCCATAAGGACATCGACGGTTCGTTCACCAAGAGCAAGCCGGATCATCACATCCTCAACACCGCATACCGGCTCGCGAAGGAACAGAGCGACCGTGAGGTGATCCTCGTGTCGAAGGATGTGAATCTGCGGATGAAAGCGAAAGCGGTCGGTCTGCCGGCGCAGGATTACAAGAACGATCAGGTGAAGGACCTCACGGAACTCTACACCGGACACCGCACGGTGGAGAATGTGGAGGAGAAGGTGATCGCACGGCTGCATGCGAATCCGTACGAAGTGAATCCGGCGGACCTACCGGAGAACCATTTCCGTCCGAACGAGTTCGTTATCATGCGCAACGGCAAGCAGTCCGCCCTCGGCACGTTCGATGCGGAGCGCCAGCGCATCTCCAAGATCGAGAAGACGGTCGCCTACGGCATCGCGCCGCACAATGCGGAGCAGATCTTCGCGCTCAACGCACTGCTCAATCCGGACATCCAGCTCGTTACCATCTCCGGCAAAGCGGGCACCGGCAAGACATTGCTGGCGCTCGCCGCTGCGCTCGAACGGAGGAAGCTCTACCGCCAGATCTTCATGGCGCGTCCCATCGTCCCGCTCTCCAACAAGGATATCGGATTCCTTCCCGGCGACATCGAATCCAAACTCGATCCGTACATGCAGCCGCTGTTCGATAACCTGAACGTCATCAAGAACCAGTATCAGGAATCGGACCAGCAGTACCAGCGCATCGACCAGATGCTGCAGGAGGAGAAGCTCGTCATCGAAGCGCTCTCCTACATCCGCGGACGGAGCCTGGTGAAGATCTTCTTCATTGTGGACGAGGCGCAGAACCTGACGCCGCACGAGGTGAAGACCATCATCACCCGCGCGGGCGAGGGGACGAAGATCGTCCTGACCGGCGATATCTATCAGATCGACCATCCGTACCTGGACAGCCAGTCCAACGGCCTGAGCTACCTTATCGAGAAGATGCAGGGACAGAAGATCTACGCCCACATCAATCTGGAGAAGGGGGAACGCTCCAAACTCGCCGAACTGGCGAGCAATCTCCTGTAAGGCGTCATGAAGGTCCTCTTCCTCGGGTCACAGGATGTCGATTACCTGCAGGATGTCACCTTTGCCGGGCTCCGGAAGGTGCTCGGCATCGGGAACATCTGTGTGATGCCGTGGAACCGGAAGTACTTCCTGCCGCTCAAGGAGTATCCCCGGAACATGGGATACGCTCCTGGCGCTGTCCTGCCGTCTCTCCATTCGCGGTTCTTCCTGACACAGTTCGATGCTGTCATCGTCGGCTCCGCCAAACCGGACTGTTTCCGACTCTATCATGCATTGGCACCGTCATTCCATGCGGGGATGAAGACGGTGTTCGTGGATGGTGGGGACAGGGAAGAGGTCGGGGGTGATCTGGACCGGATGCATGCGTACGGGATCTACACGCAGGCGGTGGAAGCCCGTCCTTTTAATATCGTCCTGAAACGTGAGATGGTCCTCACCCGCACTTATGAGAAGAACGTCTATCCCTTCCCCTTCGCCTGGAATTTCGACCGTTTGCCGCGTACATTGCCCTCAGAGAAGCTGTACGATGTCTCGTTCTGGGCGGTGGAATCGGACCCGGTCCGGACCCGGGTGCTGGAGCTGCTGCAGGACAAGTTCGACTGCCGGCAGAACGGCACGGTTGTGAAGCAGGTCTTCAAGAAATACAAACGGAAAGGGGAGTTCTACCTGCAGGAGCTGGCCGCCTGCCGTATCGTGCTGAATTTCCGCGGGGTCGGCTGGGATACACTGCGGTACTGGGAAGTGCCCGCGCTCTCCACCTTCATGATCAGCCAGCGGCCCGGCATCATCATTCCGGACAATTTCGAACACGGACGTTCCATCGTCTTTGTGGACCAGCCCGGAGAGCTGGAGGAACTATGTGCGTATTATTTGCGTCATAAAGAAGAACGGGAGCGGATCGCACGGAAGAGTGCCGAACACATCCGCGCCCATCATACGGATGTTCATCGCGCCCGGCAATTGCTCTCCATGATCTGACCGTTCATTCCATCAACCGACACACCACTGCATCGAGGTGCTGCATGTCCTACTCCCGCCGTCATTTCATCCAGACCACCGCTGCCGCCGGTGCCGGCGCGTTCATCGCCGGCTGCGTGCCTGGCGCCGCATCCATCACGCACCGCCCGCAGTTCGATCTGCTCATCAAAGGAGGGACGGTCATCGACGGGACCGGCGCGCCGGAGTTGATCGCGGATATCGGAGTGCGGGACGGACGGATCATCGCCCTCGGAACGATCGGCAGCACCGATGCAGCGCGAGTGATCGATGCCGCCGGGATGCATGTCGTTCCCGGATTCGTCGACATCCATACCCACACCGATTCGGCCATCCTCCGTCTGCCGACGGCGGACAGTAAACTGCGCCAGGGGGTCACGACCGAGGTGGGCGGTGCGGACGGCGGTTCGCGCGCACCGCGACGGACACCGGACGAAGGGGACGAACGGCTCTATACCGATTTCGACGGATTCTTCACCCATCTGCAGAACAAAGGATGCGCACAGAATTTCGCGTCGATGGTCGGACTCGGCACCGTCCGCGAAGTGGTGGTGGGGGAGGATGACCGCCCCGCGACACCGGAAGAGATGGACGCGATGAGACGCGAAGTGCGGAAGGCGATCGAACAGGGTTGCTGCGGCGTCTCCACCGGACTGGAATACACCCCGGGGAGTTTCGCCTCCACCGAGGAGCTCTGGGAACTGACGAAGGCCGCACCGGAACCGTTCCGGCTCTATGCGTCGCACATGCGCAACGAGGACAACCGCGTGCTCGAAGCGATCGAAGAGGCGGTCCGCATCGGACGCAACGCCGGGGCCCGTCTGCAGATCTCGCATCTCAAATCGTCCTACAAGATCAACTGGTACAAGAATGAGATCACGCTGAGGATGCTGGAGAACGCCATCGCGGAAGGACTGGAAGTGCATGCAGACCGGTATCCGTACATCGCGTATCAGACAGGACTGGCGAACCTCTTCCCGCTCTGGTCGCGGGACGGGGGGACCGAACAGTTCATGGCGCGGCTGAAGGACAGGGCGGTGCTGGAGCGCATCCGTCCGGAGACCCTGAAGAAGATCAACGGTCTCGGCTCATGGGATTCAGTGATGATCACCTCCGCGAAACTGGAGGCACACAAAGCGTACATCGGCAAGACCATCCGGCAGATCTGTGAATCGCTCGGTGCGGACCCGTTCGAGTTCGCGGTGGACCTGATGATCAAGGAGAACAGTTCGGTCGGCATGGTGGGATTCGGGATGGATGAGGAAGGGACCGAAGCGGTGCTGCGCTGGAAGAACACCATCGTCTCATCGGACGGCGGCGCGTACTCCCCGGCATCATCATCGAATCCCCATCCCCGCACGTATGGAACATTCCCGCGCGCCATCGCCTATTATCAGAAGGAACGGAACATCTGTTCACTTCCCGAGATGATCCGGAAGATGACCTCCATGCCGGCACAGAAGATCGGGCTGAAGGACAGGGGAGTACTGGCGAAGGGAAATGCCGCGGATATCGTGATCTTCAACTATGCTACGATCAAGGACAATGCCACCTTCCTGAACCCGCATCAATTCCCGACCGGTATGCCGTATGTGATCGTGAACGGCGTGGCGGCGGTGGACAATGATGCGATCACCGGGAAACTGCCGGGGAAGGTATTGCGCAGCGGTTCGTTCTCCGTCTGACCGTTCGCATCCCGGTCAGCGCACCTTCCGGAACCGGAAACCATCCACCCGGACGGAACCGGGCTGCAGTATGCTCAATTCGAACCGGAGCCGGCGGCTATCCTCCGGCACGGTCACCTCGAACGAGAGATCCTTCCATTCCTTCCACGGTTCATCGCTGGTGATCAGTTCCGTCAGAGTACCGCTCTTTGCCGTGACCCCGCCCGCTGCCGCACGGAACCGTGACCCGTCATTCCGGACGGCGAACTGCAGCTGATACGTGCTGTTCGGCTCCGCCTCCAGTTCTCGGAACATCCCCGGTGACAATCGTCCCCCTTCCGGTGAACAGGTCTTCACCGAGAACAGGAGCGAGTACGTCCCTTCGAAGGGACCGGTGCTGTCCGTCTGTACGGTGAAATCAGATCCCGGCAGGGTGGCCGGAGAATAGAACGACCAATTGACCGGCAGACCGTCCGATGATACCTCGAATCCTCCGTTGAGTGCCGCCGACCGGTCAGTGCGGGTCTCGCTGAACGGACCGCAGGAAGTGAATAGTGCTGGCAGTATTATGACCGCGGCTATGATGGTGCGGAGATGGTCGATCCTCATGTTGTGTCCCTTTCCCGATCTGTTTTGGTTGATGGTGTGATCTCTGTCCCGAGATAGTGCGGCTTACCTCACGAAGGAAGCGGTATCAATTCCCGCCGTTCATTCGAGCCCTTTCCACCATGGACGGAAGGTCTGTCCTGCATCCTTCAGCCGCACCACCTCACCGATCATCGGGGTGACAAGCGGCATCGACAGCAGCCGGCTCTGTTCCTCGACCTTCGTCAGCGGTTCATCCCACGGATGGTTCCCCAGCGTGAATTTGGAATTGTGCACCGGGAAGAGCCGTTTCGCTTTCAGATCGACCGCCGCCGGCACGACCTCCTCCGGCAGCATATGGATGTACTTCCATTTCTTGTCGTACTGCCCCGCATCAAGCATCACCAGGTCGAACGGACCATGCTGTTCCCCGATCTCCCTGAAGAACGTATCGTATCCGCTGTCCCCGCCGATGTAGAATGACATCGTCGGAGTCTTCACCACGTACGACATCCAGAGGGTGTTGTTGCGGAAGAGCGAGCGTCCGGAGAAATGGCGTGCCGGTGTCGTGTGGATGGTGAAGCCGCTGTCCGGTACGACCGTATCGAACCAGTCCCGCTCCACGATCTGTCCGCTCTCATATCCCCACCGCTCCAGATGGGCACCGACACCCAGTCCGCAGATCACCAGACGGACCTTCTGCTGCAATGCTTTCAACGTTGACACATCCACATGGTCATAATGGTCGTGGGAGATGAACAGATAGTCGATCGGCGGAAGGTCATCCGCCGTGTACCGGTCCGTACCGGGATAGGAACGCGTTGTACCGGGGATCGGGGATGCGTTGCCGCTGAAGATCGGATCGACAAGGATCCGTTTACCGTCGATCTGGATGAAATAGGAGGAATGACCGAACCAGACGAGCACATCCTGGTCCGGCGGCAGCGAGAGCAGATCGCTCTTCATGGACGGGAGCGGTCCGGCAGGTCTGAGCCGCGGAAAGGAGGTGAAGAAGAACTCATAGGCGACCCCGAGCATGGTGTATCCTTCCGTGATCTCCGGGGTGTGGGAGAGATTACGGAACTGTCCGTCCCGGTAATGGGGTGAGCGTTCGATGCGTTCCTTCCGTGTTCCGGCAGGGGTCGATCCAAAGGGTGTGGTGTTCATAATGATGATGATGGATACTGCAGCGGTTCCAAGGATCCCGAGAAGGAGGAGGAATGGGCGCCGCAATGTTCTAAGGGTCATGGATTCGGTCCGGTAATGGCTGGGCGGAGGCGGTCCCTCCGTCAAAGAAGGACGATAATCAGCGGAAAATATTGTTGCAGGATCACAACGGCCGTTTCAATACCATCATCACCGCCGCCGCAATGGGGGTGACCGTTGCGGCGGCACCCCACACCAGCCAGGAATTGTGCAGTGAGCGGAATGCCTCCCAATCGAACGCGATATCCCCGGCATGTTCATCGGTCATCGCGGCCATCCGTTTCTGCAGCGGGGCGAGTCGGACCATGAAGATGATACCGGAAACAATGAACAGAACGGTCGGCCAGACGATCCAGCCGGTCTGGAGGAGCGGGTACCGTCCGACCATCGCCGTCATCAGACCGGCGGCCGCAAGCAGGATCACTCCCGGCATCGTGAACAGCGCATCGGCCGTGATGATCCCTTTCAGGGTGTGACCGATGATGCGTGCATCCTTCGAGCGGACAGCGATCTGCATCCAGAAGATAGCGGTAATGATATTCCCCAGGAAGAGGATCACTCCCAGCACATGCAGCAGTTTGTAGAACAGGTAATCCATGATCTGCCTTCGATCGTTCCGATTTATTCTATTAAAAGTCGATCTCAATTGCAATGCTGAGCGCAGACCAAATCGCTCCTGGGACCGCAGCCGGTCCGGCCATGGATCCCTGTACGGATACAGAATCGACCGCCGAGTGTTGCTCCTGCCGCACCTTTTTTGTACGTTGTTCGACGTCAATCCGCCATCATTCACGATCATGGTCCGCAGTATGTCCCGATTCCTTGTTCTGTTCCTTCCGGCGCTCCTCTTCTCCCAGTCGATCGATCTGTCGGTCGATTACATCAAATATGAGTACCGCATCCCGATGCGGGATGGTGTGCGGCTCCACACGGCCGTTTATGTGCCGAAGGATACCACGAAGCGGTATCCCATCATGCTCAGCAGAACTCCGTATACTACGGCACCGTACGGCGAATCGTATCTGAAGGCCGAACAGAACAATGCGTGGATGGCGCAGGAGGGATACATCATGGCCTTTCAGGATGTCCGCGGCCGTTTCATGTCCGAAGGGGATTTCGAGGATATCCGTCCGCATATCCCGAACAAGAGCACGCCGCAGCAGGTGGATGAGAGCAGCGATGCATTCGATACCATCGAGTGGCTGCTGAAGAATGTGAAAGGACACAACGGCAATGTCGGAATGATCGGCATCTCCTATCCCGGCTTCTATGCGGCGCACGGACTGATCGATGCACACCCGGCGCTGAAAGCGGTCTCGCCGCAGGCGCCGATCTCGGATTGGTTCATCGGCGACGACTTCCATCACAACGGAGCGGTGATGCTCATCGATGCGTTCAATTTCTTCCGTTCCTTCGGGAAACCGCGTCCGGAACTCCGCACCACCTGGCCGCCGGGATTCACCTATCCCACCGAGGATGGTTACAAGTTCCTGCTCGAAGCCGGTTCGCTCGCCTCCATCAAGAAGGCCCACTACGGCGACACCTCGAAGTTCTGGAACGATGTGTTCGCCCATCCGGATTACGATGCGTTCTGGAAAGCGCGCAACGTGGCACAGCATATGAAGAACATCCGTCCCGCCGTTCTGCTGGTCGGCGGCTGGTTCGATGCGGAGGATCTCTACGGCTCGCTCGAGATCTATAAAGCGCTGGAGACGTATAATCCCGTCAACCGGACCATGTTGATGATGGGACCGTGGTTCCACGGCGGCTGGGTCCGCTCGGACGGCAGCAGGCTCGGCAATGTGAGCTTCGGCGTGAAGAGTTCGGAATACTATGACCGGCATATCCGCGCCTTCTTTGCCCATCATCTGAAAGGGGCGGCAGCGGTACCGCTGCCGGAAGTGTCGGCCTTCGAGACCGGGAGCAATGTCTGGCGCGCGTACAGCGAGTGGCCGCCGAAACAAGCAGCTCAGCGGTCGTTCTACTTCAACGCCGGTGAACGGCTGACGGTCGAACGGCCGGTCGCAACCAAGGGTGCCGATGAATATGTCAGTGACCCGGCACGGCCTGTTCCGTACATCGCCGAGATCAGCAACGACCGCGGCCGGGAGTATATGACCGGGGACCAGCGGTTCGCCTGGCAGCGTCCCGATGTGTTGTCATATTCCATGCCGGTGAGCGATACGGTCACCATCGCCGGTCCTGTCACGGCGGATCTCTATGTGACGACGACCGGAACGGATGCAGACTTCATCGTGAAGGTGATCGATGTCTATCCGGACTCGGCGAAGGATGATCCGTCGAACGCTCCTCATGTGAAAATGAGCGGATATCAGATGCTCGTGCGGGGAGAGGTGATGCGTGCCCGGTACCGGAACAGCTTCTCATCGCCGGAAGCGCTCCGGCCCGGGGCGGTGGAACGGGTCCGGTTCACACTGCCGGATGTGAATCATACCTTCCTGCCGGGACATTCCATCATGGTCCAGGTGCAGAGCAGCTGGTTCCCGCTTGTGGACCGGAACCCGCAGCGATTCGTAAACGTCTATACCGCCATGGAATCGGACTTCCGGAAAGCGACCATTACCCTGCACCGGAGTGCACGGTATCCCTCTTCGGTTTCGGTGGGTGTCCTTGCACCGTCAAAACCAGTGAAATAGGGCTGAATACAGCAATTTCGACCAATCCGGACGAAAAAGAGATTTTTTCGTTCGCTTTTTGGATAGAATTGTGTATATTTATAATCCCTATAGTAACGACGTCAATACGCAAGGAGAGTGTTCCATGGCAAAACAACAATCGTTTGAGGAAAAAGCCAAGAAAGCCGCGAAAGCCGGCGCCTTAGAGAAAACGATCAAATTCGTGGCAGCGGTGAAGACCGACAAAGGGTCCTACCGTTTCAACCAGAAGCTCGTGAAAGTGAAGGACGAGAAGTCCGAAGAAGCGGTGCTCGAAGCAGAGTTCAAGAAGATGCAGGAAGCCGCTCACTGATCCGCAATCACAGAAACCAACGAAAGAACCAACATGTCCAAGAAGTGTGAAATCTCCGAAGTCGGACCGATGACCGGTCACAACGTATCGCATGCGAACAACCGTACGCCGCGCCGTTTCCTGCCGAACCTGCAGAGCAAGCGGATCTGGGTGCAGGAGCTGAAGCGCTATGTGAACGTGAAGCTCTCCACCAAAGCGCTGAAGACCGTCACCAAGAACGGTACCGCCGAGATCGCCAAGCTCGTCCGCGCCGGGAAGATCTGATCCATGAAGCGAACGGTCAACATATCGGCAGTGCTGATGTTGATCGTCTACGGTGCGCTGACCCTGGTCGCCGCACCGCTGCACCGGCATTCATCGGAGGATGTCTCGAAACAACACGCCGCTGCTCATGCATCGCATGACTGCGGCGTTTGTACGTACGCTTCCGCCTCCGTCACATCCGAACCCCCGCAAGAGGGTGCTCCGATCGTCCGCTGGACCGGTGAGACCGTTCCGGCCGAGACCCGTACCATCCATTGTGAATCCTCTGTCCGCGACTATCCCCGCCGCGGTCCCCCTGCTCTTCTCTCGTAACCCTACAGCGTTCATCCTGTTGTTTCTCTGAGGACCCTCGTCCTCGACCACCATAGTCATTTTCCGTATGAAACCTGCAGCATGGTATTGTCTGCTCGTTTTGGCCGTACACATCGGTGCCGCACAGTCCGTGACATTCTCCGGGACGGTCGTGGACAGCACCGTGAACACCGTGCTGGAACGTGCATCCGTCTACATCGTGGAGCATCAGCGTCACCTCGCCACAGAGCGTGACGGATCGTTCCACACCGAACTGCCGCCGGGCGCCGTTACGGTGATCGTCCGCCTGCTCGGATATCAGGATCAGACCCACCGCATCGTCCTGGACCGTGACCTGCACAGGGTCTTCCGTCTCACGCCGTCCGACATCCAGATGAACGAGGTGAATGTGGAAGGACGGGTCGATCGTTCCGGTCTCACGGCATCTTCCCAGTCCGTGACGGTGATGACACCGCAGGAGGTGGACCGGCATCGCGGGCAGACGATCGGTAAGGCACTGGAGAGCATCACCGGTGTGACCGTCCTCTCCACCGGGCCGTCCATCGCGAAACCGGTGATCCGCGGGCTCCACAGTCAGCGCGTGAAGGTGCTGAATGCCGGTGTGCCGCAGGAGGGACAGCAATGGGGCGGCGAACATGCACCGGAGATCGATCCGTTCGCACCGTCCAAGATCGAAGTACTCAAAGGGGTGGCGGGCGTGGAGTTCGGTGCCGGCGCCATCGGCGGTGTGATCAAACTGCAGCCGAGGGAGATGCGCCGCAGCACCGGCATCGGCGGGGAACTCTCACTGAACACCTTCACCAACAACCGCCAGGGGGCACTCTCGCTCCTGGTGGAAGGGGGACCCGATCTGTTGAGCGGACTCTCCTGGCGTGTGCAGGGAAGCGGCCGGAAGGCCGGCAGTGCATCGGCGCCGGGATATGTGATCGGCAATTCGGGGTTCACCGAGGCGGATGGTTCAGCAGCGGTCGGGTACATGACGGACGTTCTGTCCGTGGAAGCGTACTATAGTCACTTCGGCACGACGCTGGGGATCTACAGCGGGTCGCATCTCGGCAATCTGGACGATCTGAACCGCGCACTCGCTGCCGGAGGTCCGCTGACAGAATATTCCTTCACGTACGATATCCAACCGCCGAAACAGGAGATCACCCACGACCTCTGGTCGGTGCGCACGTCATACGTGCTGCCCGGTGCGGGGACGATCGAAGCGCAGTACGGATGGCAGAGCAACGGCCGTCAAGAATATGACGGTCATGCCCGCTCCCGCGGCAAAGCGAACTTCGACCTGACCCTCACATCATACAGCGGCGATGTGAAGTTCGTCCATACGCCGATCGGCGGACTCTACGGAACCATCGGCATCAGTGCCATGCGTCAGGGGAATGTCGCGCAGGGACTCAGTTTCCTGATCCCCAACTTCCGTTCGCATTCCGGCGGCATCTATCTGCTGGAATCGTACTCCGAACAGCTGCTCACGCTGAGCGCCGGCGGCCGGTTCGATGTGCAGTCGCTCGAGGTCTATGCGAATCCGCAGCGGGGGATCGCACAGACACAGCATGACTATACGAGCGCCTCGGGCGCCGTCGGTGCGATCTATCAGTTCCAGCCGGAATGGTCCGTCAATGTGAATGCCGGTACTGGCTGGCGGCCTCCCACCGTGAATGAACTGTACAGTTTCGGCGTCCACCACGGAACGGCGCAGTTCGAGATCGGGGACAAGACGCTGGTACCGGAACGGAGTTTCAGTCTGGATCTGACCCTGAAGCACCGTGCCGAGCGGAGTTCCGCCGAGATCGGATTGTTCCTGAACCGGATGGAGGATTTCATCTTCGCGTTCCCCTCTCCGCAGCCGACGCTGACACTGCGCGGGATCTTTCCAACGATGCTCTACCGGCAGACCGATGTGCTGATGCGCGGCGTTGATGCCTCTGCCGACCTGGAGGTGGCCGATGATGTCCGGCTCGGTGCATCACTCTCCATGGTGATCGCGGATGATGTCGTGCGGAACGAACCGCTCTACCAGATGCCGTCCGACCGTGCGCGTCTCTGGATGCACTATCATCTGCCGCGGCATCTGGGAGCCGAGGAATCGTATCTGGAACTGACCGCGACCGCGGTGACACGGCAGACCCGCGTACCTGTCAATGCCGATTATCTGCCCCCGCCGGCAGGATATATGCTCTTCGATCTCGAGTACGGCATCGAGTTCATCATGGGACCGCATCTGGTCCGGTGCAATGTGTCCGTCCAGAACATCTTCAACACCGCATACAGGGATTACCTGAGCCGGTTTCGGTACTTCATAGACAATCCGGGACGCGACATCGTCTTGCGTGTCCATCTGCCGTTCGGGATCGGTACGGAACCACATTGAACCATCCACCATCCACCCACTATCCACCAACAGAAGGAGTCACATCATGTCGAAGCACACCACCGTCATCCGATCGTTCCTGGCCCTGGCTGCATTCGCGCTGCTGCTGAACGGCTGTAAGGAAGAGGAGAATCCGGCGACCCCTCCGGTCGATGATGAACATGCCCCGCCGACCACGATGGTCGTCGTGTTGAAAGAAGCAGGGAAAACGGATTCCACCAAGTCACTGGTGCGCGATACGACGGTGATCAAAGGGAAGGCGATGGTCGAGGATACGCTCCGAATCGCTTCCGGAAAGACTTATTCCGGATACATCGTACTGTACGATGAATCGAAGACGCCGGTGGAGAATGCCACGCAGGAGATCATCGATGATCAGGACAGCCATCTGTTCGTCTTCACCCCCGGCGGCGGGGCGAACGGCCGTGTCACTGTCTCTGGTCTGAACAAGGATACCAAGGGCGGGGACTTCGGTCTGACCTTCTCGGTGACCGTGAGCGGAACGGGAGCGGCCAACGGTACGCTGCAGGTCCGTCTGCGGCATTACGGCGGCAACCCGAAGACCAGCGCCACGTACGATACGGACATCGATCAGACGTTTCCGGTGGTTATCCGATAAGCTGCACGACATCGCAACTGCTGTATACAGAACGGCGGGGCCAGAGTTATGGTCCCGCCGTTTTGATTTATACCTACCGCAAAGATCGAAGAGGATCTTTCGTGATACCCTTTCCTCTCAGCAGTTCTTCATTTTTCAATGATCACGATGGTGTCAGCAGAAGAGGAATGTTACGGAGAGACCTTCTGATCAGGTACCGTTTCCGTAAGCGGTGTGACCTGCGGTGGTATCAGCGGGATACCGGCATGCAGCAGGGTGGTGTTGCGGGTTGCAGCGATGGCGGAGGCAAGGATGAGCGCTCCGGTGACGATGAGGATCTGTTCGACCGTAACCACCTCGGCCAACGGACCGAACACCAGCATGCCGATCGGCATCACCGAAGTGAAGAGCATCGTATTCACGCTGAACACCCGTCCGAGATAGTCGCTCTCCACATGCTCCTGCAGCAGGACGGCGGACGGCGTGTTGAGAAGCGGGATGAAGACACCGAAAACAGCCATGAACGCCAGATAGAGCCAGAAATCAGCCGTAACACCGAGTGCCACCGTGCATCCTCCCATCACTGCGGCCGAGAGCAGCATGGTATGCATCCGGTTGGTGAAGCCGCCCCAGAATCCCATCAGCGCACCGCCGGCGATCATTCCGGCGGAGAACGCGATCTCGATCGCCGTCAGCCGCCAGACATCAGCGCCGAACGTCCGAACGACCTGCAGCGGGGTGAGGAATGCGGCGGGGGAGATCAGGAAGAGGAGGGTGCCGATGAAGGTGAAGAACGAGATCAGATACCGGTGGTCCCGGATGTACCGGACGCCGAGCCGCATATCCTCCAGATGCGAGGTGGTCATCGGCCGGTCCACCCGATCATGCGGAGGGACGTGGAACAGGAGCGACAGGACCGCGATGGCTGCCGCAGCCGTGACAACATCCACTGCGAACAGATAATACATTGGCAGGACGGAGATGAGTGCGCCGCTGACGATGGGGGAAACAAGAGCGATCACCGCCTGGATCGTACCGGAGATGCTGTTCACCCGCGTGAGATGCTCGGCAGGGACGAACTGCGGTAGGATGGCGCCGACAGCAGGCATCTGCACCGCTGCTCCCGCTGCACGCAGAGCAGCCGCAAGCATGATGAGTGAGGTGCTGCCGCCGCCGGTCAGGAAGGAGATCCCAAGCGCCAGCGTTACGAGAGCGATGAGCCCGTCCGCCAGGATGATGAGCCGCTTCCGGTCGTACCGGTCCGCCCAGACACCGCCGAACGGCGACAGGAAGAAGGTCGGAAGGAATCCGCACACGATATAGAGGGTGAGCATCGTGCCGGATCTCGTTTCCAGCGTGATGTACCAGAGCAGGGCATACTGTACCAGCGACGAGCCGAACAGCGATACCGCCTGGCTGGAGAGGAAGATGATGGTGTTCCGTTTCCACATACGCTGCATTCCTGAAAGAATCGTTCCGTTCAGCGAAACACTTGATAATAGACCCAATTGCTGGACCAGGAAACAATATCCGGGACATCCTTTACCGGGGAAAGATGTCCCATTAGCGGTGTGTCGGACCGCCGGCTGAGGAATGCCATGTTCAACGGCCAGCCGATCACATAGTCGATCCGCTCCGAGCGCAGGAACGCAGGGATCGTCCCGGCTTGCAGGGCTTCAAAGCACCGTTTATTCACCACGCCGTCCAGATTCACCACCCGGCATTGCCGCGCGAAGTATCCCAGCGCACCGGATTGACAGCTGCCAATGACCGTTCCTTCCCGGAACTGTTCCTTTGCCCAGAGTCCGATCTTCATATATCCGTTCGACGCTTCGGGGGTCGGCGTGTACAGCATAGGCAATTGGTTTGCGCCGATATTCACTCCGCCGATTACGAGGATGATGAACGCGAACAGGAGACGACGGAACTTCACTCCGTGCAATGACCGCACAAGGACATCCAGCACAAGAGCGGCAACGACCAGCGCGACGATCCCGACCGGGAAGAGATACCGGGGGAAGAACCACACGCCGAAGATGTAATACGCATAGCCGATGAAGAGTCCGGCCGCGAAGAGAAGGAGCGGGACCACCAGCATCGCATGCCGGCGCAATACGGCTCCGAGTTCCGAACCGTACAGCAGGAAGGGGATATATACTGACGAACCGAGCACGATCGTGATGATGCTGAACGGCTGGATGACCCGGAAGGTGGCGAAACTGTTCAGAACGACCGCTACATGGACCGTGTAGAGAGTGCCGGCGACAAGGAAGAGCGGGAACATCATCGGTCCGTGGACGCGCAGCCGTTCCCGCATGCCGGAGAGGAGCGCCGCCGCCGGGAAGAGCAGCACGCTGATGATGATCAGTACCGCGGCGTTGTTCCGGAAGATCGCCGTCAGGGCCGAAGTGACGGTGTGGCGGTACCATGTGCTGCCGATCAGGACGTTCTCCGCACGGTCCAGCTCCATGAACCGGATCGCTTTTCCGCTCACTGGAAAGAGGTCGCCGCTGTTCATCCAGGAATAGACGAACCACGGTCCGTACGTGACCGCCGCGCCGGCGGCGATCAGCAGCGCTGTGCGGAGTGCGGCTGCAGGGACTGAGCGGCTGCGCCAGATGATCATCACGGTGAGAGCGCCGGCGAGCATCACTGCATCGATGCGGGCAAAGACGCCGAGTCCGAAAACGAGTCCCAGCAGCAGCGACCGACGGTCCGTGAGCGGGTCCCCTGCTGCCGTGAACCGGTGGTAGACCCACAGCATCATCAGCAGCATGAACGAGGCGACCGATGTTTCCATCCCGTTGATGGCGGTGGTGATGCCGGCGGGATTGATGATCCAGGCGGCAGCGATGATGAGCGGGACCGCTGCAGCACGGGTCACCGCCATGACCAGCGAGAGCAGCAGCAGGAGCGTCAGTGTGTCGAACAGCGACAGCATCACGACCGCGATACGGATCGGGATGATGTCATCCTGCGGGAAGAGCATGAACGCCGGTGCCATCAGGTACACATAGAGCGGCTGGAAGCCGTTCGTGAACTCACCGCTGTAGGAGGGGCCGTTCCCTTCGGCAATGGAGCGGGAGATTGAGAGGCAGAGATAGGTGTCATCCGGGAAGGCGATTGAATCGACATGCTCGATCGGCTGGAGTGCTGCGCCGAGACGGAAGGCGAGATTCAGCAGCAGGAGGATGGTGATGACCGATCGGGAGAGGGACGGAGGTGCGGCCATACGGTCATTCATACATGTCGTTCAGATCCGCGCCGGACAGTTCCACCAGGAAATCGGCGATCGCCGCCGTGGTGACATCGCTGAAGTTCTTTCCTTTCTCCGCTGTGGCAAGCGCTGGGTTCCCTACGCCGGTATCCTTCGATATCTTCGTCCATTGACGCGGCGCCCAGGCGATCCCTTTCCGCAGTGCATCGATCCTGAACTTGGATTCCTTCCCGTCCCCTGCCTGGTCCAGCGGCAGCACCAGGTCCGGAGCGATATGCATGATCATGCTCGTTTCCAGTTCGCCGGCATGGTCTCCCGGTTCAGTGAAGTACTGTTTGGGCGGCGCCGCCAGGTACCAATTGAGTCCACAGAGGAAGAGGGAGAGTTTCGGCTGCAGTTCGCGGATGATGGTCTTGAAATCGTTCCCGCCGTGTCCGTTCAGAATGACCAGCTTCTGAATGCCGTGCCGCTGGATGGTGAAAGCGATGTCCATCAGGATCGCCGCCTGGGTGGACGGGTTGATGTGCAGACAGAGCGGGATGTCCAGCTGACCGGATTGTACGCCGAACGGGACGGTCGGAAGGACGATGACTTTCGCACCCTTCTCCCATGCCTGCCGCGCCGCTTCCGCTGCGATGTGGTCGCATTCCAGTGTATCGGTGGCGTACGGCAGATGGTAATTGTGAGCTTCGGTGGCGGACCAGGGAAGGATGGCAGTGGTGAACGCCGTCTCTTTGACGGACTTCCAGTTCGTTTCAGCGAGGATGTACGGGCGGATCGGCATGAGAGTATCTCTAATGTTGGAATGTCACACGGAGTTCATGAACATCAATATTATGAAGATACAAGAAGAGGAGATAAATCGGAAACACTAAAAACTACCGCAGCGGATGCCGGGGATACCGGCTCCGCTGCGTACAAACGGAGAGCGATCGGAACGGCGCAGGGACCGAGTCTAGAACGCGCCGATGAATCCGGCGGTGAATTTATTGCCTTTCCGCTCTATATCATAAGTGTATTCGCCGATCAACCGGAGGTTCCGCGCAAGCATATACGTATAGTGTCCGGTGATGGTGTTGTATTTATATCCTTGATCATTGATCTCCGCCCAATTGTAGACCATGGCGCCGTACCATGTACTCTTATCCCCGTCCGGTGCATACACTGCTTCGGCCATGCTGCCGCGAGTTTCGACCGTTCGTTTCACGGCAAGGAACGAGGGATTGTCGTCACGTCGCTCCACATACTGGATGTTCAGTTCGATCGGTTCGAACGCGATGGAGAGATCCGGGCCGGCGATCCAGACGGCGTTGGTGCGGCTCAACTGTTCCTCATTCCCGAGGTACGCAAAACCGCCGATGCGGATGCCCTCAGTGACATCCTGTGATGCGCGGACGAAGAGGTTCTTATATAGGTCAGTGTCGAAATTCCGCATCGCGTCCGCTGCGCCGATTCCGCTGCCGTTCAGCAGTTCAACGGTCAGGTCGGTGTTCGTGGGAAGAGAGTAGGTGACCATGATACCGCGGTCGTACGTCAGATCCAATGCGGAGTTTCCGGGTGCGGTCTTGTAGATCTGATAGTCTTCCAGTGTCAACCGCAGTTCCCGTTTGAAGAGAGGGTCGCTCACCTGGAACTGACCGATGTATACATCCGCATCGCTCCCCCAGACATTGTTGAACATGACGAACGCATCCTCCAATCCGGCAACACTTCCCCGTTCACCGAAGAAGAAATAGAAATAGTACGAGACATCCTTTGCGATCTGTCCGCCCGAAAGGAGCTTCAGAAGGTACGGCGCCTGCATGTCCGCCCGATGGTTCGTCTGCGGCTGCCAGCGTGCGTATCCTTCCACGCGTAGTGCCAGCGGAAGTTCTCGCATCAGCTGGAGCTGATCGTCGCCGGTCTCACGGAAGAACCGGGGATTCTCCTTGTCCGCAAGCCGGAATCCGTTCCCGGCGAACTCCTCGCCGTACGCTTTCAATTTTGGTGCGGGGGAATGACAGGTCTGGCAGGACATGTCGTACTTTCGTGCGAAGGCGGGGATCGCTTCGCTGTTTTGTGAGAAGCAGATGAAACAGATGGTCAGAAATGCAGTGATGGTCTTCATAGGGGTCACCTTTTACGGGAGTACGGTGATGGTCGTTTCATGATAGTTCACCTGGATGATCTCCGCTTCCTCCATCGGTACTTTGAGGAATTGAGCGACAGGTGTCGGAAGTTTTTGATAGTTCAGGACCGCCCGCACGGTGAGGGGCCCTGGTGCAGCGGAGTTGGGGACCGTCCATGTGAATGTTTCCATCTTCGTTTCCCGCGGACCGATTCGATAATCGGTCGATAAGGATGCGGTGTTC
>JABWAK010000115.1 GCA_013361065.1 Bacteroidota bacterium | reverse complement strand
GGTGGCATCTCCATTGCCGGAATAGATGGCATGGAGCTGAGCACAATGAAGAACTTCTTCTTACATTTAGTGGCACTGATGATCGGTTCGGCCGGCAGCGTGAACGCCCAAGGTTTCGATCTGATGTCCATGCAGCCGTCGAACAAGGTCGCCGTCAGCTCCCCCTTTATCGTTTCCAACGCCGGTATCGAACAGTACCGCACGGCAGCCGCAACCGCGCCGTATGCTGTGCTGGCCGGCGATACGCTGTTCGTCACACCCGAGAAGACCACGTCGGTCTCGGACGGAGGAGCCATGGTCACCGCATCATCGCTGCAGCAGAATTATCCGAACCCCTTCAATAATGCCACCGTCATCCGTTTCTCCGTGAACGAGATGAGCGATGTGACCATCACCGTGTTCGACATGACCGGCCGCGAAGTGACGACGCTGGTGAACGGCACGAAACAGAGCGGTACGTTCAGCGTCGGTTTCTCGAACACGAACATCGCCTCCGGCACCTATGTGTATCGCATGACCGCCCGCAGCATCACCGGCCGGACCACGGTGGAAACGAAGAAGATGATCGTGATGAAATGATATGAAGAACCCTCTCACCATCCTGCTGCTCCTCGTCACCATCGCCGGCGCCCAACAGTTGGTCATCAAGACCAATGGTGTCGCGAAGAATTATCCCGCTGCGGACGGGATCGAAGCCGTCGCCGCCGGGAATGCGGCCGTCACACTGTCGGCAGATACCGACATCCGGCTCATCGTGGAACTGAGATCCCCATCCCGTATCGAAGAACAGCTGAACGGCCGCAGCTTCAGCAAGACCGTTGCGGACCGCTCCCGCCGTTCACTCCGCTCGGCTTTGCCGGACGCGGAGGTCCATCAGGAATTCGAGACCATCATCAATGCAATTGCTCTCACCGTCAAGCGGTCCGATGTCGAGCGCATCGCACACCTGCCGGAGGTGCGCGCCGTCCATCCGGACCTGACCGTCTCCGCCGCACCGGTCGATGCATCCTCTGCTCCTCCGGTCGTCCCCAACAGCGCTGCTGCCGCCACCGGTGCCGGCGTCCGCATCGGTGTGATCGACACCGGAGTGGACTATCTGCATGAAGCGTTCGGCGGACGGATGGGATCCGGCGCCGTGATCGCCGGCGGGTACGACCTGGTGAACAACGATCCCGATCCGATGGATGACAACGGCCACGGCACGCATGTCACCGGCATCATCTGCGGGAACTCCGCAACACTTTCCGGAGCAGCGAAGGATGCTTCGGTCTTCGTGTACAAAGCATTGGACCAGTCCGGCAACGGCACCACCTCCGCTGTCCTCGCCGCTATCGAGCGTGCGATCGCGGACAGCGTCCAGATCCTGAACATGAGTCTCGGCACCCCCGGCGGTTCCCCGGATGATCCGCTCTCCTCTGCCGTGAACCGGGCTGTCCGCGCCGGGATCGTGGTGGTCGTTGCCGCAGGCAACACCGGCGAGTACACCGGCATCAGCTCCCCCGGCGTTGCACCGCTCGCACTCACCGTCGGCGCCGCGGATGGTCCGGCCGTTGCTTCCTTCAGTTCCAAAGGACCGGAAGTGAGCACGTACGGCATCAAACCGGATGTGGTGGCGCAGGGGGTGAACATCCTCTCGGCGAAACGAGGCGGCGGATATGTGGCGATGAGCGGTACATCGATGGCTGCTCCGTTCGTCACCGCATGGGCCGCCGGATTGAAACAGCTCCATCCAGGATGGTCCGCTGACCGTATCCGTGATGCGGTGATCACCAACGCACGCTCGCTCGGGCGCTCCCCGTTCATGCAGGGACACGGTATTGCCGATGAACGCATCCTGTCCGGCACCGTAGCCGCCTCGCCGGCACAGCTCAGTTTCGGATTCGACCCGCCGGGCACCCCGCTCTGGAAACAACAGCGGACCGTGACGATCGCCAACACCGGACCGTCCGCACGCACGTATTCGTTCAGCGTCATGTCGGGAGCCGTTCCGGGGATCACATTCCGGTTCACCCCGCAGCAGTTCACCATTCCCGCCAACGGTACCGCCTCGGTCACGGTGGACCTGGAGGCGAACAACCTGATGCTGGGGAACAATAATACATTCGAATCCGGGTATACCGGCACACTGCTGGCAGCCGGAGGGGATTCCATTACCATCCCGTACGCGTTCATCAAAGCGCCGGTGATGCAATTGAACTTCAACGAGGTTCCGTGGACGGTGCTGGTGGTCAATACTGCCGGCTATGCGCGGACCATCGCACCGAAAACGACCGGAACGTCATTCATCCTTCCGGACGGTCAGTATGACGTTGTCACATCGTTCTACGGCTCGCGGTTCGTCATCAGGGAGAATGTTGCGGTGAACGGCCGGTCCGTGCTCGATATCGCCAGCACACAGGCGGTGTATCCGGTATCGTTCGTGCCGGTGGACAGCACCGGTGCAGTGATGGCCTTGGGCACGGTGAAGGGAACGCACAGTTTCATCGAAGCTTTGGTCCATCAGCCGAGCGGTGTGGCGGTGGTCGGAATGGGCGGCGGGAAGACGACGGCCTACAGCAATCGTCCGAAATACTTCTCGGCCATGAGTAAACGGTTCACCTATGGGTATTCCATGACGCTGCAGCCGACGAATGCGGTGTCATACACGTACGACCTGGTGCTGGATTCGGGGGTAACGGCGGCGAAGAACTTCGTCTTCGGCAAAGAGGACCTGAAACATGTCGATGTGAAATACGACCTGTCCGCTTCCGTGCAGCGCGCCTTCCCGGTCATCTGGACGAGCTTCACCGGCAGGCATGCTTCGTATTCTGTGACATTCTATGACGGGAATGCCGAGCCGCTGCGGTTCCCGTTCCTGCAGCAGACATTCCATACCCGGCGCACCAGCACCTTCCCCATCCACTATCAGCGTGAAGCATATAATTACTGATCTGGATCTCCCTGCCCCCCCCGACCGGGAGATTCTGCACCAACACGAAACAGCCCGCATCCGCGGGCTGTCGTGTTCTCAGAAGGTCGCCGGGATGCTTCCCGGGACGAAAGTGAGTGATTCGGAATTCAAACAGTACCGGAGACCGGTCGGTCTCGGACCGTCATCGAAGACATGCCCGAGGTGCGAATCGCACCGCGCGCAGTTGATCTCGATCCGGCGCATGCCGTAACTCAGATCCGTCTTCTCCGATACATGGTCCTTGCGCAGCGGCTGGAAGAAGCTCGGCCAACCCGTACCGGAATCGAATTTGGCATTGGAGGCGAAGAGCGGCAGTTCACAGCAGACGCACAGATAGACCCCTTCCTTCTTGTGGTCATAGAACGCGCCGCAGAACGCCCGTTCCGTTCCTGCCTCGCGGGTGATGGCGTAGGTCTCCGGCGGGAGGATCGCCCGCCATTCCGCCTCGCTCTTCACCACTTTCGGCATCCCTGCAGTGTATACATCCTTCAGATATTCCCCGATCGGTTTCATACTCGTATCCTTCTGCGGCCCAACCGCCGCTGTCTGCTTCCTGGTATTCCCTTGATCGCTCTCACCGGTCACAGAAGCGGCGATGAGCGCTGCCGCTGCCGCCGTGAGCAGCAGGATCAGTATGGTGCGGTATGTCATGGTCATTCGTTCCTTCCTCTCATTCGCCGTCCCATCATAACACCGGAACAGCGGCGGGAGGTTTCCTGCACCGGAAGAAAAAAGTCCCGCAGATAGCGGGACCCGATCGTGCTGTGACCGCCGGTACGGTCAGCGGATGGTCTCGCGGAGCAACGGAAGGTCGATGATATCGTTCAGTTCCACGCTGGCCGCTTCGATGGTCTTCCCTGCACCGTTCCACTCCTCGTGGCCATAGAAGACCGACAGGTCGCCGAAGTCGACCACGCGGCCGCGCCAGGTGCTGTTCCCTCCGTCGCGGACCTCCTCCCGGTTCACGGCGATGTCCGCCACCACCGGCGCACGGCCGTCCGGGAAGACGACGGTGGCATTGCGTATGATGATATCATAGAGCGTCCTGGTGTTCATCGGGATCCGCTCGTACGGCATCGTGCCGGTCTGCACATAGCTCCGCGTGGCGATGGCATGGAACACGGAGAGCAGTCCGACACAGTTCAGTTTGCGGATGTACATCTTCTCCGGGTCATCCTTCCATCCTCCCGACTCCACCAGCACCACACTGGTCCCCCATTTTTGGATGTTGTCGCCGAATGCCCGCGGTTCGAACGTATCGTCGTACTTCGCAATATGGCCCTTCACGAACTGCTCCAGCACGAGGGTCAGAGCGGAAGCGACTTGTTTAGCGCGCGTCCGTACATCATTGTCGCTCTTTTCAACGTTGTACGCAGGAGCGAGCAGCGAGATCACTGCCACGGTCCCTTGGTCCCCGACCGTATACCGCGGGTCCTGGTCATGCAAATTGAATCCGATCTCCGGCTGGAACCGGTCCCGCACCCCTTTCAGGATGCGTGCTTCGGGGGTCTGCAGACGCAGTGCATCGCGGTTCATATCGATCCCCTGCGACGTACGGCGCTGGAACCGCTGCGCCCCATCCGGATTGAGCATCGGCACGATCAGCAGCGTCGTCTGGGCGAGGATCGTTCTCACTTCAGGACTCTCCTTCTGCTGCGCGATGTAGTGCAGGATGTCCAGCAGCGCCATCGTGGCGGTCGGTTCATCGCCGTGCATCTGCGACCAGAGGAGCACCTTCACCGGACCCCGGCCGAGCGTCAGCAGCTGGATGGGACGGTTCTCGGCGGAGACGCCGGCCTGTTCCATGGTCATCAGCGGACCGAGTTTCTGCTGCAGCGCGGCGAGATGCGTCATCAGCTCCGCATGCGTGAAGCGGCGCGAGGAGACGCCGGGAAAGGCGTAGGAATCATAGGTATCGTAGAGTCGTTTGGAGAATTGTGCTTCGGCAGTCTGCAGTATCATGGCCAGTACCAGAACAGAGAGGATTCTCAGCATGGGGTCCCCGGAAAAAAAATGGTCCCGTCCCGCACCGTGCGGAACGGGACCAGTGTACCGAAATTTTACTTCAATAACAGCATCCGTTTTGCGTCGGTGAAGCTGCGGCCGTCGTTCAGCTGAGCCGTCACACGATACAGGTACATCCCGCTGGCGGCACCGGCAGCATTCCACTGCACGGCGTGGTATCCCTGCGAGGCGCTGCCGCTGTAGAGTTCAGCGATCCGGTTGCCGAGGATGTCGTACACTTCCACGGTCACCGTGCCGTTCGCCGGCAGTGTGTACGCGATCTGCGTGGAAGGATTGAACGGATTGGGGAAGTTCTGATGGAGCGCGAAGGCATCGGGTGTGAGTCCGCCGCTCCCGACGGAGGTCGCACCGGAGACAGTCACCGTGTCGTATCCTTTCGTTACCCTCGTCACGGAACTGCCGGCGCGCGGCGGCGCGACCATGAAGATCTCCTCGTTCGAGTTCTCGAACCAGATCAGATTGCCCGCCCAGTCCAGTGCAATGTCCGCGTTCGCATTGTTGTTGCCGCCGAGGCTTCCGGGCACATCACCCGATTTGAAGATGCGCTTCGCTTCGGGGAACGCGCTCTCGGCATTCACGATCTGATGGATGCCGATGTTGTTCGTATCCGAACCGTTCGTACCGCGGATGCTGTAATAGATGGTGTCGTCGGACGCGGAATTCCTGTCCGGACCATGATTCAAGGCGAAACAGACCGGTTGACCGGTGGAATGGGAGAGGGAGAATGCTGCATCAATCCGTTTCTTCGGCAGGGTCCCGCTGATATCATACCGTTCGATATACCCCGGCACAGTACCGGTTGTTCCGGTACGGAGCGTCACCAGCATGTACCCGGCATCGTCGATGATCACATCGCGCACGTACGTTCCGAGCGATGCGACCAGTTCCAGCGGCGTGGTGAGGGTGTCACTTGTTCCGATGTTCGCACGCCACACCACCGTGTCCGCTGCGATGTAGAGTTTCAGGTTCGCACCGCTGCCCACGGCATAGACGCCGCGCGGGGCGGTCACATTGCGGATGATGATCTTCGGTGCAGCCGTATCGTGGTCCAGCCGGGTGATGAAGTTCCCGCCGTTACTCACCTGATAGACCCGTCCGGCAGCATCCAATGCCGTCGTCCAGGGCGCCGTGCTCCCCCAGTTGAAGGTCCCGCCGTTGCCCGTGCCGAGTGTGTTCGTCAGCATCGGATGCCCTGCCTCGGAGCCGGCGAACGATCCGTCGGGATTGTACCGCAGTGTCCCGGTCTTATACCCGTCGTTGCTGGACGGATCCGATGCGCTGGCATACCAATAGCCGAATCCTTTGGAATCCATATTGTTGTTCACATCCACGCCGCGGGTGAAGATACCGCGGGAGATCGGCGCCACATCCGCAGTGTTCTGGAAGTAGTACGCCTTGTATGCATCATTGGAACGGACCGGTTGGGTCGTCTGGATCCGCACATAATATTTCTGCCCGCCGGCAGAACCGGTACCATCCCACGTCTGCGAGTGTTCACCGCGGCCCTGATTGGAGGCGCTCAGAGTTGCGGCCAGAGCATTCGTGGCAGCATTATAGACCTTCACCTCGACTATCGTGGCGGTATCATTCAGGATGTAGGTGACCTTCATCCCGGTGCCGTCGTTGAATTTCCCGTCGAATGCACTCCCGTCCGGGTTGGTCACTCGGATCCGGGATGCGAACACATCGCCGAGAAGAGAACCGGTGAGGACCAATAACGCTGCCGCAACCATGGTAACGGATCTGTTCATGCTGCCTCCTGCTGTGGGTGTAAAAGGATAAGGAACGGTGGTTTCGGTCCGGGTTCAGCAAATAATCAGAGAATATAGTCTGTTTAGTAAAGAATCGCAACGAACGGGGGAAAAAAGATGGACTTGGGATTTTCCCCATATTTTCGTACTTTTAGGGACATTTTTGAATCCCGAGCGTTCGGGATTTTTTTATCACCGTCCAACTGACCAAGCAAGGAGTGCTGCACGTGGAAGTATCCATCAATACTGTGAACGATTGTGTCCGTGAAATGACCGTAACGATGAGCCAGGAAGAACTGGCCCCCCATTTCGAGAAGGCCTATAAAGAGGCGGCCCCGGCGCTGGAGATCAAGGGATTCCGGAAAGGGAAAGTGCCGATGCACATGGTCAAGAAGATGTTCGGGCCCAGCATCGAGTACCAGGCGGTGGAAGAGATCACCAATGATGTCTTCCGTTCCGAGATGGAATCCCGCAACCTGAACCCGCTCGGCACCCCCCAGATCAACAAGATCGATTTCAAACCGGGCACACCCCTCACCTTCGTGGTGTCGTTCGAGGTCCGGCCGGAATTCGAGCTGAAGGACTATTCCGGCATCGCGCTGGAACGCTACACGCACAAAGCGACCGATGCGGAACTGGAGAGCGAGGTCGAACGGCTCCAGCAGATCAATTCCACCATGGAAGAAGCGGCGAAGGTGGACGGCGAGTACTTCGTGGTGACGGTGGATATGCTGGACCTGGATGCCGGCGGACACGGACGGGACGGCATGAAGATCTATCTGCGCGAGAAATCGACCGAGAAGGAGATCAAGGAAGCGCTGCAGGGCACGGCGGTCGGCGATGTGAAGGAAGTGAAATTCAGCCATCAGCACGGCGACCATGCCCATGACGTCCACCTCAAACTGACGGTGAAAAAGATCGAGAAGGTCATCCTTCCCCCAATGGATGATGCGCTGGCACAGAAAGTGAGCAACGGCAAGTTCCAGACCGCCGAAGAGCTGAAGCAGAACATCCGGAAGGACCTGGAGGAGTTCTGGAAAGAACGGAGCGAACGCCGGTTCGAGAGCGACCTGCTGAACGCCATCGTGAAACAGTACGAGTTCACCGTCCCCGAAGCGCTCATCCAGAACGTGACCGACACCTTCATCGAGGATGCCAAGAGCCAGCAGCCGAACAAGCAGCTGCCGAAAGGATTCAACGAGAAGGCCTACCGCGAACAGGCCCGCGAGACCGCCGTGTGGCAGTCCAAATGGCTGCTCATCAAGGAACAGTTCATCGCCAAGGAGAAGATCGAGATCGCGGATGCCGAGATCGAGCGGATCGCAGCCGAGGAGTCGGCGAAGCTCAATATCGACAAGGAACGGCTGGTGAACTTCTACAAGAGCTCGGAAAACGCACTCGAACGTCTGAAATACAACCGTCTTATTGATATTCTCAAACAAAATGTGAAGATTACGGACGTTGAGACCGACGATTACAGTAAATTTGCCGCACAATAACGGGCGGACGGCGGGAAATATTTCCCCCGCTCATCCGTCTAATGGAATGCCGGCAAATTTATTCATCAAAGGAGACGTATGATCATCAAGAACGCAATCCAGACGAAACCGTACGAACTGTACAACCAGCTCGTTCCGATGGTAGTGGAACAGACCAGCCGCGGCGAGCGCGCTTATGACATCTTCTCGCGCCTGCTGAAGGAACGCATCGTGTTCATCGGCACCGCCATCGACGACTATGTGGCCTCGCTCGCCATCGCACAGATGCTGCACCTGGAAGCTGAGGATCCGGACAAGGATATATCACTGTACATCAATTCCCCGGGCGGCTCCGTCACCGCCGGACTCGGCATCTACGACACCATGCAGATCATCCGTCCGCAGGTCTCCACGATCTGCGTCGGTATGGCCGCCAGTATGGGCGCCATCCTGCTGCTGGCCGGTGAGAAAGGGAAACGCCAGGCGCTCCCCAATGCCCGCGTGATGATCCATCAGCCGTGGGGCGGCGTGCAGGGAACCGCATCCGATATCAGCATCCAGGCCGAGGAGATCCTCAAGACCAAGAAACGGCTCAACGAGATCATCGCCCAGCACACCGGCCGGCCGATCGCGGATGTGGAGAAGGACACGGACCGGGACAACTACATGTCCTCACAGCAGGCGGCGGAGTACGGCATCATCGACAAAGTGCTGACCAAACGCGCTGCGGAACCCAAAAAAGAGAAATGAACCGATGAGTAAGCAAAAGAACGAAGAGAAGGTCCGTTGTTCGTTCTGCGGCCGGCGGCCGGAAGAGGTCACGAGCATCATCGCAGGTCCGGATGTGTACATCTGCGATATGTGCGTCTCCACGTCCATGGACATCATCCGGAACAATCTCACCTCTGCCAGGACGAAACGGATCAAGAACAAAGGGCTGCTCACGCCGATGCAGATCAAGTCCGCTCTGGACGAGTATGTGATCGGACAGGAGCAGGCGAAGAAAACCCTGGCAGTCGCCGTGTACAACCACTACAAGCGGATCGACACCCAGGACCAGTTCGCCGACCCGGAGAACGTGGAGATCGAGAAGAGCAACATCCTGCTCATCGGGTCCACCGGCACCGGCAAGACGCTGCTGGCACAGACCCTCGCGCGCATCCTGGATGTGCCGTTCGCGATCGCCGACGCCACCACTCTTACCGAAGCCGGTTACGTCGGGGACGATGTGGAGACGGTGCTCGTCCACCTGCTGCAGAACGCAGAATACAACGTGGAGCGTGCCGAGCGGGGTATCGTGTACATCGACGAGATCGACAAGATTGCCCGGAAGAGCGACAGCGCCTCCATCACCCGCGATGTCTCGGGTGAAGGGGTGCAGCAGGCGCTGCTGAAGATCCTGGAAGGCACCGTGGCAGGCGTACCGCCCAAAGGGGGCCGCAAGCATCCGGAACAGAGTCTCATCAACCTGAACACCCGCAACATCCTCTTCATCTGCGGCGGTGCGTTCGAGGGCCTCGAGAAGATCGTCTCACGCCGTGTGCATAAGAACGCCCTCGGCTTCGGTGCGGAGATCAAGAGCAAGAAGGAACAGAACACCGATTTCTATGTGCAGATGGCCGAACCGGACGATCTGCTGAAATTCGGTCTCATCCCGGAGTTCATCGGCCGACTGCCGATGCTCACCACGCTGCATTCGCTGGATGAAGCGGCGCTGATGAACATCCTCACCGAGCCGCGCAACGCCATCGTGAAACAGTTCAAGAAGCTCTTCAAATACGAAGGGGTCGAACTGGATTTCGAGGAAGCGGCGCTGAAACAGATCGTGGCGAAGGCCATGGCGCGCGGCACCGGCGCCCGGGCGCTCCGGTCGGTGGTGGAGGAGATCATGCGGGACATCATGTACGAGTTGCCGTCCAAGACGAACGTCACGAAATGCGTCGTCACCAAAGAGACGGTCGACAAGAAGAAGGAACCGATCTACGTTCTGGAAGAACGGAAGTCGGCGTAAGGCAACAATTAGATCGAACACTAAAAAGGGGGATTCCAATGGAGTCCCCTTTTTTTATTCCCTTTACAGTGGTATCCGGACGAGTATGTTGAACGACTCTCCAGAGTCGTTCTAAACGGTTTCATTTCGCTGAGAAACGAATCTGGAGATTCGATTAACATTTTGTTGTCTGGTAAAGGATTCCCTTAGCGATTCAACTCCGCACGTTGAACGACTCTCCAGAGTCGTTCTATACGATAACTGTTTTCCAAGAAACGAATCTGGAGAATCGTTGAACATATTCACGATCTGTTCACCAATGCTACGTAACCGGACAGTTAATCAATTCTAGGCTACAAGTTGAATCATGTTTACGGATCAACGAAAGAATCTTCGATACTCTTCCTTGAGGTATGTATGCTTCCATGCATGCCATTCATTGCATAATCCCGCTTTCACTGGATTGTACAGAATGTACCGAATGACATTCTCTGCTTCCTGCTCATCCCGCACAATATGATCATAACTTTCATGCTGCCAGAATTGTGCACCGGTCCTATCGAGCAGGTGGTTCGATCTTCGGGCGGTGTATTTTTTTATGGACTGCAGGACCTCTTCGATCCTTTTCCCGGAACTATCGAATGAATGATCGACCAGCATGTGTACGTGATTGGACATCACTGTGCAGCACAAGAGATCATACGATGTGCCGTCATAGAACCGAAGAGCATCAAAGACACAATCAGCGATCTCTGCTCGTTCAAGCCATCTGTCGCCAACACTTGATTCATCCAACAATTGATCGAACTTCTCAAAATAGATCCGTTGTCGTTCATTCAGGACATCTCCGGAAGAACGCTCTTCATCCGTCAATGAATCATTGTATTCTGCACGAAGTCGCTCGACCACTTCTTGGGGTAAACTGTTCGCCAATCGGAAGGTGATGAAGTACCGCGCTTGAGGGAGGTGGATGTGCGGAAGGTTTCTGCGGTAGTACGCTTTGAAGGATGTCTGATCCATTGAATACTGCCTCACAAATTTCTCAACATTGTTTCTTGATCAGTGGATCTACGGTGTTGCGCTTTGCTCGTGACAATAATCAGAGGAATGAAATTGGAGATTCGTTTAACATTTCGTTGTCTGTTGAGGGATTCCCTTAGCGATGTCTCCGCACGTTGAACGACTCTCCAGAGTCGTTCTATATGATAACAATTTTCCAGGAAACGAATCTGGAGATTCGTTTAACATTTCGTTG
>JABWAK010000114.1 GCA_013361065.1 Bacteroidota bacterium | reverse complement strand
AGAAAGCTGTTGCGGATTAATGGTGCAGTGACAGAGCAGATAAACTGGACACCGCAGCAACGGTTACACTCCATCTGGTTCACCTCGATGAAAAGACTGTATACAAGCGGAGGGGGTGTATACATGTTCAATAAAGGAGCCTGGAATAACATACAATTGCCGTCACAGTTTACAAAACGGATCCGCGGGACACACGAGAACAATATCTGGACCGTGGGAGATTTTGGCATCTGCGCTCATTACAATGGAAGTTCGTGGAAAGTATTTCCCGAAGCAGCATTACCCGACGGACAGTATGACGGATTAGCAGTAACACCTAACATGATGATGGCGGTAGGACAGGTGGGGAATAGAGCTATTATTGTAACAGCAAAAAAAAACTAGAAAGGATAACTATATGAGTAAATGCTCTTTCGTTTGCTTAATACTGAGTCTCACTATCTTCGTAAAAGCAAACAATGGCGCACGCGCCATAATAAACGCTGATAAGGTTGACGTATCTCCTTTGAATTTAAAAGGCGCCGGGGTCAAAATAGGAATATGGGACGCGGGAAGAATATTTCAGCACCAAGGGTTTGTGGGCCGATTGACAATGATAGATAATGTCGCGGTAAGTGATCATGCTACGGCTGTTTGCGGAACATTAGCAGGAAACGGTGCTGGATCACCGGGAGGAATTTATAAAGGTGTAGCGTACGAAAGCTTACTGTTTTCTTATTTTCAAACACTAAATGATGACATTCCTCTCAAAATGGATAACGCTGTCACAAATCAAGGTATTAATATTTCAAATAATTCATGGGAACACCCTTACGTTCCTCAGTATGGTGACATATTTGGTCTATATGATGATGATTCAAGGCAGTATGATAACATCGTAAGAAATAGAAATCTGAATATTGTATTTGCAGCAGGCAACTTAAGGGATGATGGGATCGATCCTATAGTTGAAAGGGGGGGGTATAGAAGTTTGCCCTATGGTGCAGGACAATCGGCAAAGAATGCTATTGTAGTCGGTGCAGTTGATAAAATAAGCCCAGTAGAAGTAACACTAGAAAGTGCTTGGGGGCCAACTCTTGATGGGCGATTAAAACCAGATGTGGTTGCAGCCGGAGAAGGAATATTCACCACATTAGTAAATGATTCATATACCAGTTCGTCCGCTAGTTCACTTAGTGGCACATCTTTCGCTGCTCCAGCTGTTTCTGGGTGTTTAGCTCTGATGATTGAGCAATATCGTCTACAGTATTCGGGAGCAGATCCAAAAGCATCATTATTGAAAAGCATTTTACTGAACACTGCTTCAGATTTAGGCAATCCCGGCCCTGACTTTCAATATGGCTATGGTCTAGTGGATGTGTTAAAAGCCATCCAAACAATAAAGGGAGGGTATTTTATTGAAGGTACTGTTTCGACAGATTACACAAATACACATACAATCACGATTCCAAATGGCGTTGATGAAATACGAGTCTTATTGGCGTATTCTGACATTGGTTCCGCTCCAAATCCTACCAATGCATTGGTTAATAATCTCGACCTTCAGTTGGTATCTCCGATTGGCGAATACTACTACCCATTGACATTAGATCCATCAAATCCACAAAACGATGCTCAACCTGGGATAAATGATCGGGATAATGTTGAACAGATTGTATTAATGAATCCCCCCGCAGGTGTCTGGACAATCGTAATTGAAGGAGTGTCGGTGCCGAGCGGTAATCAACAATATTCGGTTTCGTGGTATATGCCGTCGGTGATTGCGACGCTTGATCAAACACTCTCAAGTGGTGATGAGACGGGCACATTAGCTAAATGGAATGGTTCATCATTTTCTTCCCGCTTTGAACCGGGATCATTTTTTACATTTTTAATTAATTCAACACAGGTTTTTCACGCTGATACAAATATTAGGTCAAACCAGAAATATCGTCAATGGAATAGCTTACAGGATGTTACGAATTTCAGACAGTTTACTGTAGATGCAAATAACGACAGATTTACATCTAACTTTTATCCCACCGAAAATGGGATAACAATTAAAGCCGAACTGATTGACGCACCAAGTATTAATGGTGGTACAATTCAATTCAAAGACCCTTGGTATATCGATTATGCTGATCCTGCATATGCATACACTCGACGAAATAGAGGGATGTCGGGGATGCAATGGCGAAGTCGATTATCTCCATTTAATCCGGGATACACAAACGAATTTAACGAAGGAGTTTATCGCGGTGTATTTCTAAATCAAAATCCCAATTTCCTTCCTGGAGTATCCACCTATTATGTAAATGCGCCTAATCCAAATACCATCTCCGTTCCATCATATTTTCTTGGCTGGGGTGGTGCTGGTGTACAATATCAAAATGCAAGCCTTGAAGAAACCCCCGTGGTTTTTCAGTCGAATAATGCGGTAGCAACTGCATATTACAAAGCACATTTGGCTTCTGGATCCGGAAATGCGTTGGCTGGAAATGGTCAACGGAAAATTATCCAAGATGAATCTTCTCTTCACTTCATGGTTTATGAATCAGCCGGAAATATTTATTTTACTGCGTCCGGAGATGGTGGCACTACATGGTCACCCGAAACGCGTATCAATACGATCACTGGTGGTTGTTTTTCTCCATCAATAACGCGCAATAAAGAACGTTCCCATTTTCTTGTTGCCTGGATACAGGATTATCAAGGACAAAGAACGATTAATGTTTCGAATTCAACAAATTACGGTATTGAGTGGCAGATAAGTTCTACAATTGCAGCTCAGAATGCACAACAATTACAAGTGTCAAGTTTAAGCGGCGCAACAAATTCTGCCGATCTGATAATCTGGAAAGAAGGGAACTCGATACTAAGAGGCGCTTTACGACGAAATCAACAGCAGTATTTTGGTAATTCACGCACTGTTCGCACTGGACAGGAACCTCTGGGTAGTTTTTCATTGAGTGCATTTGGAAGGGGGGACCGTTGGGATATTGTATGGGATGAAGGCGGTGCATTATTATATAGTTCGATCTATGATTTTGTTGACACAGCTGAACCATGGTTTGACCTAGGGGCGGACCCAGCAACTGTTGCAGTAGTAAATGATTGGGAAAACCGTAATCCATCATTGGTATCAATGGGTTCAAAACTTGCAGTCGCCTGGGAAACATATAACTATGAACTTGTGAAGCGAAATATTAAAGTTGCAGAAATAACAACAAGTCCAACATATGGCTACCCGACCATAAGTGCAGCAACAACCTTTTCATACGGCACCATCGGCACATCATTCTATTATACGCCATCAATATCGTCACATGAGAATAATAATCTGTCATTGTCCTGGCGATGGCAATCCAGCACTGTCTTCTCTGCAACAAGAGTGAATAATGTGTGGCAATCGACTATGTCGCTTGGAACGGGCGTCGATCCCAGTGCAAGTGAAAAGCTGTATAATACACAACAATCATCTCTTCATGTTCGGCGGGGAATGTCATTGCCATATACACTGAATCGAACAATGATCACTGCCGGTAATGGGGGAGGTCTGGACAAAATGAGTTCTGATGCCGTTGATGCAATGAAGTATGCGGAGGGATGTGAATTGTCGATGACTTCAGCAAGAGGAAAAAGCTCTCTGATAATGCTGAATTCAAAATCTGGTAAGGACTATATTCAGTTTGAAGAAATATCAACCCAAAATGAAATAAAAACCAGTAAAGATATTAGCAGAGCACTACGCAGTAAGCCTTTCAGGTCAAGAGACTCAGTCTCAATGGAAGTATACTTCAACAATATTGGTGTAGCTCCGCCAGCGCGGAATGTCAGAATTGTATTGGAAGAAATTGATGAACACGGTTCCGTAGTAAAACTTCTGGGGATTGCGAGAGAATATAGCGGACGAGGAAGACAAAAACATAATTTCTCGTTTACAGTCCCTAAGACATTCAATCCGTTGCGTATTAAAATCGAGCCATCATTGGAGAGCGATAGCATTTACTTTGAAGTGGGTAAATGGCTCGTGGTAGATGTAGATTCGATGAAACTGGGTAAAAAGGCGGTGGAACATTTCGGTGCTCTGATACCGTTGACCAATGCATTACAACAAAATTACCCAAATCCTTTTAATCCTAAGACCACAATTGCATATTCCTTGCAAAATCCCGGTGTTGTTTCTATCACGGTGTATGATCTTATGGGCAAAGAAGTTTCTCAATTGATCAATAAGTATCAAGAACCAGGTTTTCATGCCATTGACTTTGATGCTTCCAAACTTGCTAGCGGGATGTATATTTACAAACTGACGTCTGGTTCGTTTTCGGAAATTAAAAAGATGATATTCATTAAATAAGCGACACAAAGTGTACGAACAAACAAACCCCGCAGTGCGCGGGGTTTGTTATTGGTGCCTGTCCCGAGGAGACACACTCTCTGCCGTCCCGTTACTTGACACTCATCTTTACGGAGAGTAGATTACATTCCGATGACAGGATGTTCTGTCCGCTATCCGCCGGTGAGAGGAAGGGTCCTCTCCGGTCACTCATAGTCTGTGGTGTCTGTATCGCCGAATCAGCAAGTTGAAGAGAGTATGAAGGACCGCGATCCCATATTGCAGCAATACGGCGCCATTGTGCGGGAGATCCGCCGTGAACGCCATATCTCCCAGGAGGAGCTCGCCCATCAAAGCGATCTGCACCGCACGTACATCACGGACATTGAACGCGGTGCCCGCAATGTCTCCCTCCGCAACATCATCCGCATCGCCGGTGCGCTGCATGTGCCGCTCTCGGAATTCTTCGGCCGGTTCGAAGCGAAACTCCGCAGCGACGGTCGTCTGAACGGTCCGGTCGATATCCTGCTGGTGGAGGATGATGAGAGCTTCATCGAACTCACCCGCCATACATTGCAGCAGCTGAACATCACCAATACCCTGCGCGTGGTACGGGATGGTGCTGAAGCGCTCCGTGTGCTTCTTCCGGAAGGGGCAGAGTCGAAACCGGCGGCTCCTTCGGTCGTGCTGCTCGATCTTACGCTGCCGATGGTCGGCGGTCTGGAGGTGCTGCAGCAGCTGCGCAAGGATCCCAGGACGGCCACGTTACCGGTCGTGGTACTCACGGTCTCGGTGAACGAATCGGACCGGCTGCAATGCCGCCGGCTCGGCGTAGAGGAGTATCTGACCAAACCGATCGATGTGGAGGCGTTCGCTGCGGTCATGAAACGTTTGGGATTCCAGATGAAATTGGTCCTGTCCCAGGATCTTCCGCGCCCGTAATTCGGACAAATCACTCCGCTGCTCGTCAGCGATGCTCACTTTCCGACAGAGAATGGCGTCATGCAAAAAGCGCGGTCACTCGTGGATGAATCGCCGGATGCCATCATCATCACCACCCTCGATGGCACCATCACCTCGTGGAATCCTGCCGCAGAACGGATCTTCGGCTATACCGCATCGGAAGCCCTGCAACACACTCTCTCCGAACTCATTGTCTCTCCCGGCCTCCGCCAGGAGGAGGAACAGCACCGCGCCGATGCGGTTCGGACGGGCAGCATCACCACCGAATCTCTGCGAATCAAGAAGAACGGCTCGCCGGTCTATGTCGCCATCACTTCGCGTGCAGTCCGCGCTCAGGACGGAACGGTCACTGCCGTCATCTCCAGCAAGAAGGATATCACCGACCTGAAACTCCGCCGTGAGGCTAAACTGATCGAGTCCCGTTTCGGGGACCTCCTCGATTCCACACCGGACGGCATCGTCATCGTCAGTCCCACCGGCCGCATCATCTCTTCCAACCGTCAGGCGGAGGCATTGTTCGGATATGAACGGAATGAACTCCACGGACAGAGTGTGGAAGTACTCATGCCGGACCGGTATCATGGAACCCATGTCGGCCATCGGACCGGTTTCTTCCAGCATCCGCGGACCCGCACCATGGGTGTCGGCTTGGAACTGCACGGCAAACGGAAGAACGGCCGGGAGTTCCCGGTGGAGATCAGTCTGAGTCCCATCACGACGGAAGAAGGCGTGCTGGTGATGAGCGCCATCCGCGACATCAGCGACCGCCGCAAGGCGGAAGAGAAGTTCCGCAGTCTGCTGGAAGCGGCGCCGGATGCGTTCGTGATCGTGAACGGGGAGGGGAAGATCGTTATCGTCAATTCACAGACGGAACAGCTGTTCGGGTACGACCGTACGGAATTGCTCGGCCGTGAGATCGAGGTCTTGGTGCCGGAACGGTTCCGCGGCCGTCACAGCGGCCACCGGACACAATACTTCGTCGATGCCAAGGTGCGGCCTATGGGGGCGGGACTGGAATTGTACGGTCGGAGGAAGGACGGGACCGAGTTTCCGGTCGAGATCAGTCTGAGTCCGCTGCAGACCGAGGAAGGAGTGCTCGTCTCCGCCGCGATCCGCGATATCACGCAGCGCCGGCAGGCCGACCTCGTGCTGCGGGAACGGACCAGGGCGCTGGAAGAGGCCAACCGGGAACTCGAAGCATTCTCCTATTCGGTCTCGCATGACCTCCGGGCGCCGCTCCGCGCCATCAATGGATTCTGTACCATCCTGCTGCAGGACCAGCAGACACCGTTGCCGGCCCATGTGGACCGCTATCTTCGTCTCATCTCCCAGAACACGGTGCAGATGGGGATCCTGGTGGATGACCTGCTCCGGTTCTCCCGACTCAACCGTCAGCCGCTGCAGAAGCAGACCGTCGACATGACGGCGCTCTCGAGAGCGGTCGCGGACCAGATCCAGGCAACATTGAAGGACCGGCCGGCCGAATTCCACATCGCTCCGCTGCCGGATGCCTTTGCCGATGCCTCCCTGATGCGGCAGGTATGGCTCAATCTGCTCTCCAATGCGGTGAAATTCACGGACCGCGAACGCCCTCCGGTCGTTCACATCGATGCTGAACGGAAGAACGGTGCGGTGACCTATCACGTGCGGGACAACGGCGTCGGGTTCTCGATGACCTATGCCTCGAAATTGTTCGGCGTCTTCCAGCGTCTGCATAAAGCGGAGGAGTTCGAAGGGACCGGCGTCGGTCTCGCCCTGGTCCAGCGGATCATCCACCGGCATGGCGGTACGATCTGGGCCGAATCGGAGGTCGGACGGGGGAGTCGGTTCTCCTTCACAGTGAAACACGAGTGACGGACATGGCACGGACCATCGACATCCTGCTGGTGGAGGACAATCCGAATGATGTGGAACTGGCCCTCTATGCCTTCCGGCAGAACGGCATCGAAGAGCGCGTCCGCATCACCCGGGACGGAGAGGAAGCGCTGGAGTTCCTGCAGTGCCGCGGACACTTTGCCTCGCGGCAGCGGAGTGAAGGCCCGGCGATCGTGCTCCTCGACCTGAAACTCCCCAAAGTGGACGGATTCCAGGTGATCCAGACGATCCGTTCCGATGAACATCTGCGCACGCTGCCGGTGATCGCGCTGACCACCTCCAACGAACTCTCCGACATCCACCGGTGTTATGCACTCGGCGTGAACAGTTACATCCTCAAACCGGTCGAGTTCGACCGGTTTTCACACGCGATCCGCTCCATCATCCAGTACTGGTTCACGCTCAACCAATTGCCGGTGACGCGCTGACATGAAAACTCCTTCCGAGATTCGACCCTTGCGGCTGATCATCCTCGAGGACAATCCGATGGATGTGGAGCTGGTCTTGGCCGAGCTGCGCGGTGCCGGATTCGAGCCCCAGGCTGATGTCGTCTGTACGGAGGCCGAGTTCGCTCAGCTCCTCTCGCCCATGGTCGAGATCGTCCTTTCCGATTATTCCATGCCGCAGTTCGATGCACCCGCCGCCCTCCGCATCCTGCAGCAGTCCCCGTACGATATCCCGTTCATCGTCATCTCCGGTACCATCGGCGAGGACACGGCTGTGGACGTGATGCGGCAGGGGGCGAGTGATTACCTGCTCAAGGACCGGCTCTCCCGGCTCGGCGTCTCCGTCCGGAGTGCGCTGCATACCGCCGAGCTGCGCCGGCGTACCCGCGGGTCGGAGGAATCGCTCCGGAAGATGTTCCGTGCCGTCGAACAGACGGCAGACAGTATCGTGGTCACGGACAGGAGAGGAGTGATCGAGTACGTCAACCCTGCCTTCCTCGCCAAGACCGGATATGAGCGCAGCGAAGTGATCGGCAGGACCCCGGCCATCCTCCGGTCCGGAGTGCACGACCGGCCGTTCTACTCCCGTCTGTGGTCAACGATCGAGAGCGGACGCGTGTTCCGCGCGGAGTTCATCAACCGGAAGAAGAACGGCGAGACATTCGCTGAGCATCAGGCCATCTCTCCGGTGTTCGATGACAAAGGGGTAATCACCAACTTCGTCAGCACCGGACAGGACCTGACCGAACAGCGGAGGGTGGAACTTGCGCTCCGTTCCAGTGAGCAGCGGTACGTCCGGCTGATCGAGAGCGCACTGGATGCCATCTTCACGCTCTCCGGGGAGGGGGTCTTCATTTCGCTCAATCCGGCCTTCGAGACCATTACCGGATGGCAGCGTTCGGACTGGATCGGCCGTTCCTTTCTGGAATTGCTGCACGAGGATGACCGGTCAGAAGCGCTCGGCCGGTTCCGGCGCACCATGGAAGGGGAACTCATCCCGATGGCGGAGTACAGGGTCAAATGCAAGGACGGCGGCATCGCCGTCATGGAAGTGCTCACCGTCCAGCAATTCAATGGTATGGTCATCGACGGCGTCTTCGGCATCGCCCGTAATATCACCGAACGGAAACGACTGGAGGAGCAGGTCCGTCAAGCGCAGAAGATGGAGAGCATCGGTACGCTGGCCGGCGGCATCGCACACGACTTCAACAACATCCTCGGCATCATCCTGGCCTGTTCCACACTGCAGGAACGGATCCGTCCGGAGGATCCCCACTGGCGTGCGAACCAGGAGACGATCCGGAAGACCATCGAGCGGGGCGCGATGCTCGTCCGCCAGATCCTCACCTTCGCCCGCAAGACGGAGCCGCAGTTCACGTCGGTCCATGTGAACGACATCATCGAGGAGGTCCGCAGCATGCTGGCGATGACCATTCCGAAGACCATCGATGTTGTCTGTGAACCGGGGAAAGGGATACCGCCGGTGCAGGCGGATGCGAACCAGATCCATCAGGCGCTGCTGAACCTCTGTGTGAATGCCCGTGATGCCATCCTGGACAGGGAACGGATCGTGTCACGTCCCGGTCTCATCACCATCCGCTCCTCGGTCTGGAGCGGTCAGACAGGCGGTCCGCCGATGATCGAGATGAGCGTTTCGGATAACGGAACAGGGATGGAAGAGAGGACCAGAGCACGGATCTTCGATCCCTTCTTCACCACCAAAGAGAAGGGGAAGGGGACCGGTTTGGGTCTGGCGGTCGTCTATGGCATCGTCCATGGCCTGCATGGGACGATCCATGTGGAGAGTGAGCTGGGTACCGGTTCAACATTCGTCATACGCATTCCGGTCCGTGAGATGACGCAGGACAGGGTTCCGGTTCCGGTTGTGAACCATTCCGGCATCCGTCGCGGGAGCGAGACCATTCTGATGGTGGAGGATGAAGAAACCCTCGTGGAACTCGCGAGGATCGTTCTGGAGGATGCGGGGTACACCGTACTCTCTGCCGGGAACGGTCCGGACGGCCTGGCACTGTTCCGGCAGCATGCGGCAGCGATCGATCTCATCTTCACCGATCACGGACTGCCGGGGATGGATGGGTTTACGATGCTGTCGCATATCGTCTCCATCCGTCCCGATGTGCGGATGGTGATCGCCAGCGGTTTCCTGGAACCGGAGCAGCGCTCTGAATTGGCAGCGCTGGGGGTGCAGGAGATCATCCAGAAACCGTACGGATTTGATGAGCTCTTATCGGTGCTGCGCACGGTCCTGGACGACGGGAACAGACCGGCGTCCTGAACGCTGACGGAATCCGATCCGGCGGCACCCGCTCTTCAATATTGTTGACCCGTGCCCGACGTCCGCCCTTGTCTTCCGGGAGGACGCCGGACTCCGGACAAGTTCACTGGTTCAACCGGCTGTGCTTGATGCTGTACGAGAAATAGATCACGAATCCGATCAGCAGCCAGACGCCGAGCCGGAGCCAGTTCTCCAATCCCAGACCGAAGATCATCGCCGCACAGACCAGCATGCCGAGGATCGGGATCAGCGGTACCATGGGCGTCCTGAAACCGCGCGGCATCTCCGGATTCTTCACCCGCATGATCCACACACCGGCACACACCAGAACGAACGCGAAGAGCGTGCCGATGCTCGTCATATCCCCCGCAACACTGCCCGGAATGAACCCGGCGAAGAGTCCCACGAACGCAAAGAAGACCAGATTCGACTGGTAGGGGGTCCTGAATCTGGGATGCAGATCGGAGAAGATCTTCGGTACAAGACCGTCCCTCGACATCGAGAAGAACACCCGGGTCTGTCCCAGCAGCATCACCAGGATGACGGAGGAGAATCCCGCCAGGATGGCGATGGTGATGAGCAAGGCGAGCGGTTCGAAGCCGGGCATGAAGTTCATGATGGCGTAGGCGACCGATGCTTCCTTCCCCGCAACGCGGAAATCGGTGTACGGTGCGATGCCGGTCAGCACGTATGAGAAGAGGATGTAGAGCACCGTGCAGACCGCCAGCGATGCCAGGATACCGATCGGCATATCCCTCGCAGGATTCTTCGCCTCCTGAGCGGCGGTGGAGACCGCATCGAATCCGATGAACGCAAAGAAGACCACCCCGGCGCCTCCCAGGATCCCCAGCAATCCTCCGAAATGGACCTCCGTTCCCAGATGTGATGTGATGACCGACGGTTCCGGGACCATCGGTGTATGGTTCATCGGATTGATATAGGACCACCCGAACCCGATGAACAGCAGTACGATGGAGACCTTGATCATCACGATGATCCCGTTCACCACCGCCGATTCCTGTGTGCCGCGAATGAGCAGCAGCGTTACCAGGAACAGGATCACCAATGCCGGCAGATTGGCGATCCCGGAGATGCCGTCCGGTGATATCTCAAAGGGCGAGTGGGAGAACTGGTACGGGATCTGCCAGCCCCAGTGGTGGAGCAGTTTGTTCAGGTACTCCGACCAGGCGATGGCGACCGTTGCGGCGCCGAACGCATATTCAAGGATCAGGTCCCAGCCGATGATCCATGCCACGAACTCACCGAGCGTGGCGTACGAATAGGTGTAGGCGCTGCCGGCCACCGGGATGGATGATGCGAACTCGGCATAGCACAGTCCTGCAAACGCGCAGCCGATCGCTGCCACGATGTACGAGATCGTGACCGCCGGTCCGGCATGTTCAGCTGCTGCAGCAGCGGTGCGGACGAATAGGCCGGCACCGATAATCGCGCCGATGCCGAGCAGTGTCAGATCGACCGGTCCGAGAGTCCGTTTCAGTGAATGTTCCGATTCCTGCGAGTCCTCCCGGAGTGCGCTCATCGGTTTGATGCTGAATAGTCTGTTTCTCATGAACTCCTCTATAGTCTGATAGTGGAAGTGTGGATCCCTGTTCGGGCATTATGACGCATACAGCATATATCCGGCGAAAAAGACGATGCTGAGCAGCATGATCCCC
>JABWAK010000275.1 GCA_013361065.1 Bacteroidota bacterium | reverse complement strand
TGGACCGGAAATTGACCAGATCGATGATGGTGCCGATGAAACAGAATCCCAGGGTGAACAGATAGAGTAATCCCATCCCGGTCTGATTGGTGAGGAACCGCTGGATCCCTGCGACGCCGAAGAAACCGATCACGGTCGCCACCAGGACCATGGTAGTATCCTTCCGGCGGGACATGTAAACGGCGGCGAACTGCTGCGCCTGCGCATCGGTCATGTCCTTGACCAATCCTTGCACATAGATCATCTCATCAGGTTCAAGCATGGGGAGCAGCTGCATGACATTCGGCATACGACCTCCTTAGTGATTCATTCGACGCGAATAATGACGGACCTTCTTCAATAAATGACCGGAACGATAGAACAGGATCACCGCGGCCGGGATCCCTGCTGCGTGGGCGTGATACGACGCAGTGATCTCACCATGCAGCAGCAACGAGACCGACCGTCCCAGACCGCATCCGGGACAGGTGCCGAGACCGGCAAGCACGGACGGACAGAACGACGCCGGCGGATGATACGGATCGATCGCCGCCAGATAGATGAATGCCGCGGCCCATATCATCAATTCAACGGCTGAACCGGTCAGGAGTTTCGCCGTCACCTTCCGTTCCTGTTCCGTGCTCATCCTGCACTCCGCCTATTGTGTTCACTTCCCCAGGGCGCGTTTCCGTGCCGCTTCGAACTCGCTGCCGCGGTTCCAGTACGGCAGTTCGATGATGTTCGCCACCCGCCATGCCACCCGGATGACGAGCTCCGCCTGCTGCAGTGCACCATCGAAGTTCCAGTCCGGATAGATCTCGTCGCTCGGCTGATGATAGATCCGTCCGCCCCGTTCACGCATCGTGCGGACGAACGCGGTATCCACCCCGACGAATTTCGAACCGCTGCCCATGGACATGGCCGGCACGCCGACCTTCGCAAAGCTGAAATGATCGCTCCGGAAAAAGCCGCCCTGCTCCGGCGCCATATCCGGCAGTACGGTGAGTCCCCGCGGCGCGGCGATCGCGGCCAGATCGTTCCCGAGCGAAGAACGGTCGCTCCCCTGCCAGGAGATGTCCGTCGTACGCCCGATGACATTGATGACATCGGTATTGATGTTCGCCGCGAGGGAGGCGAGCGGAACGGTAGGATTGTTCGCGTAATATTTTGAGCCGAGCAGTCCCTGCTCCTCCGCCGCGACCGCCGCGAAGAGGAGTGAACGTTTCGGTCTCTCTTTCTGCGAAGCGAACGCTTCCGCCAGATTCAGCATCAGCGCGGTGCCGGACGCGTTGTCCAGCGCTCCATTATAGATGGAGTCGCCGTTGATCGGACGGCCGATGCCAAAATGATCATAGTGTGCCGTGAAGATCACATGCTGCGCCTTCAGCAACGGATCGCTCCCTTCCACTTTGCCGATGATGTTGTTCGTCTCCATCCTCCGGATGCCGGCACGGATCGTACCGTTCAGCGTCAGTCCGAGGTTCACAGGAGAGAACGATGCCGATTGCGCAGCCGCCGTCAGTGAATCGAGCGAGTACCCGGCAAGCGCCAGGTACCGTTTGGTCGCCTCTTCGGTCGTCCACGCTTTCACGCGGAGGCGGGGACCGGGATTCTTCTCCTCCAGATCGAACATCTCGCGGCTCCAGCTGTTGCGGATCACTTCATACCGGTACCCGGCAGAGGGAGTGGTGTGGATGACGATGGCACCAAGAGCTCCCTTCTCCGCCGCGATCTCATACTTGTACGTGTACCGGCCGTAGTAGGTGCGTCCCTTCCCCGCAAAGAATGCCGGGTCTTCCGTTGCCGGGTCGTTGTTCATCATCACCAGGATCTTCCCCCGCACATCGACACCCTTATAGTCATCCCACTGCTGTTCCGGGGCTACGATGCCGTATCCGACGAAGACCAGTTCCGCATCCTGCAGCGCGATGGACGTCTCGTAAGTGCCGGTCGTGGCAACGAAATCGGTGGAATACGCAAGCTGCGCTGTCCCCCGTGCACCGCGCACGGTGAGGAGCGTGGCCGGATCGACAGTGACGCCGACCATCGGCACTTTCTGCAGATAGCTCTT
>JABWAK010000010.1 GCA_013361065.1 Bacteroidota bacterium | reverse complement strand
TTCCACAGAAATAAACACGTTTCTTCAAAAGAAAATACACTTTGACAAACAAATCATGCTTGGGAAATTTGATGAAGCAAAACAATCATTGGAGCAAATACAAGCGGATTATGGGTACTCAATCTGGGGCATTCGGAATATGCTCCTTGTAGAAGAATTTAGGGGAGGTTTAGAGGCAAGTTCAAAAATACTTAATGAAATTAACGGGATACAACAAATAGACCAATTTGTACGTTTTTTTTCAAATTTTTTTAAGCTTAGAAGCGAAAAACAAATCTCCTATGAGAATTATAACATTAAGCTTAGCAAAATGCTTGAATTACCCCAAACTGATATCGTTCTAAAAGATTATTTAGGTTTCGTACTAAACGCAAACGAAAGCCTTCCTAATATTGAATCCCTTCCTTTCATCTTATTTGAATCTTCAAAATATTCAATTATTGATCGATACTTAACTTTTGTCCGCGTTGCGCATCAACTGTCTTTAGAGAAGGATCCACCTGAATGGTTTAATGATTATGTGTTGCTAGGAACAAAGAAATTAAAATCAGCTGAGTGCTACAATTTATCATGTATAATTAATTGCCGGGTTGATACTCAATTTGCCGAACAAAGCGAACCCTTTTTAGATATTCTTGATGAATATACTGCAGGACGATATGAGTCATGCTATTCTAAATGTGAATTATTACTAAAAGATTATCCAGAAATCATTGAACTGTATGACATTTATATAAAATCGGCAGTGATTTTAAGTAAAACTTATAATCACCTTTTCCCTGATGGCTCTTTTGCAGATATCATACTTACGTACTTAGATAATAAAACAAAGGGACAAATTGTTGGATCAGAACAGAGAGAAATTATTTATAAAACAGCGCTGCTGCTAGACGATACTGCAAGTGGCATGATGCTCAAAAAAATAATTAATAATAAAAACGGAAAGGCTGTCAATCATCTTCGACTGTTGACAAAATTAAATTGTCATTTCTTAAACCCCTCAATTGCTTTCTTCCATCAGTCCAGTGAAAAACAATTGCAATTAATTGAATCAATTGTTGATCATTTTCACCATCGCTTAACAATTAAATTTACAGAAGACTTTATTCGCTTATGTTCATCAAATGTAGACATTGTTTTCGCGCCCGAGATTGATCCATCAAGAAGCACATACTATAAAGCCATTTCACAATTTAGGAAATCGAATTTTTCCGATTCTCTCATACTGTTTCATAAATTATATAGCGAATTGCAAATAAAGAAAGACAAGGCATACCCATTTTTAGAGAATATTCTTCCAAAACTATTTCGTTGTTACCTTTTTACCGGCAAAATATTAGAAGCAGCACAATTTGCCGTTTCACATTACTTGGTTGATGCTGCTTCGGTTAAATATTTTGATTTAAAGTCATTAATCACCGAGATTGAAAATAATCTGGGAAATGATTTAATGCGGCATATTGAAATACCAATTATTTACTCGATCGTACATCAAGAAAATAGAATGACTTATGTTGCTTACGATAATTTTCTCAATGCAAATAAATCAAAAACACCCTTGCAATTAATTTCGTCGGGTGCAATTTTTGATAAGACATTAATGCTGCATTTTTTAAGGCATATTTGCACACTAAATGTAATGCGATCGTCATATCAATTTTCAAATACAATATCTTTAGAGCAAGAAAGAGTCGCCATTTGTCAACACTTAATAGTTCTAGACGCCGTGAACAAGGAAGACTACTTAAAAGAAATTGAGTCTATAAATACAAAACTCTTGGTAAGACAAACCGTTCGGCAAATTGATGAGAGCAAGATATATGTTGACGAGGAAGGAATAAAGCGAACCGGAGAAAAGATAATTAAAGAAAATTATCTTCGATATATAGAATATTCTACACACAAGGGTGCTGAAGAATTTCGAATCATGGATACCAAAACGATGTTTTTATCACTTAAGTCAAAAAAAGATGATAGCAATAATGATTTTCAAGTACTGTTTATCTCTCTAAATGCAGCTTTTAGAGACTTGTTTTTTGACATCAGAGATCGTTTTATTTCAAGCAATGAGTACGGTTTAGACTCTTATCTTTCTGTTCGCATTCGACATGGAACCTTGCAAGGACATATTCGAAACACATTTGAACGGCTTAATTTAATTTCTCAAATTGATAGTGAAACCAAATTTTATACATCAAATCCTTATTGGAACGAGAAATTATCATATAAGCCTCAGATTATTAAGGATCAAGTACAAGAAAAGCTTAAATCATTTTCGGAGCGAATAGACAACATTACTTTTTTCTTAAAAGATACATTACTGCAAATTAAGACAGAAGATCGAAATCCTGATGGATTGTTTGATTATAGTTATGAAGATTTTGATTTGTTAGGCATATACACATTTTCATTCCGAAATATTTCTAATTATGAAAGCTTTATTGATAATATTTTCCAAGTGCTATGGAAAAGAACCAATGAAAATCTCCAGAAAATCCGAGAATACTTAAATACTAAATTGCAGAAAGAGTTGTATGATTTGTTAACCAATCTGTACAATGATATTAAACTACTTTTGCCAAATAATGATGTGCCTGAACTTTTAAGCAACATAACGATCTGCATGACAAGCGTTCAAATTGAAATTGATAAGCTTTCACGTTGGTTTTACGTTACCGGTAAAACGCTCCCCTTCCAGTTTAATTTTAATGAATTAGTCGCGGTTTGTGTATCTAGTATTAATAATCTTCATTCACTTTCTCCCATTTCACCCAAAATTGACTCTAAGTCAAATATTATTATCAATGGAGATATGTTGCCCCATTTTGCTGACATTCTCCGAACTTTACTTGAAAATATTATAAAACATTCTGGAGTTGATGCAAAAAAAAATGATATATATATCAAAACTCATTTTGATGCACAGTATTTTACTCTAAGTTTTGATAATCTAATATCACCCGAGGTGCGCTCAAAAGATCCTGTTGCAATTCTCTCTAATCGTCTTAAAGAGCTTCAATCAGGAGTATCACTAAACTCTATTAGCAAAGAAGGTGGCACTGGTTTACCTAAAATCAGTAAGATTATTAAATACGATTTAAAAATTGATGATTACAAATTTTTCTTTTCTTATCCCACCGAAAATGTATTTAGACTAACTATAAAACTAAATAAGAAAGGGCTATTATATGAAAAAGATTTTGATAGCCGAAGATGATCAAAACAAATATGATAGAATTAGTGCATTTTTAATTACATCCTTAAGTTCATTAGAGTTTAAACATGTAAAGTCTTACCAAACCGCCTTAAAGTTCCTTTTATCGGAATCTTGGGATATTTTACTTTTAGATATGAGTTTACCAACATATGACATTACTGATAATGAAGATGGTTACTATTTTGATGCATTCGCTGGTCGAAGTATAATGATGGAAATGCAACGAAAATCAGTTTTTACAAGTACTATAATTATTACACAGTTTGAATCATTTGGAGAAGGACAAGAAAGAATTAGCCTCGATGAACTTAATCAAATGTTGCAAAGGGATTTCCCCAAATTTTATATCGATACAATTTACTATAATCCTGCACAGTCGGATTGGAAGCAAAAGTTACTTCAGAAGATGGAGTCTTTATGATAAGCATTATAATTGTGGATGATAATTCTCGCAAAGTAGAAAAAATCGTTTCCGCAATATTAAATAATTCTGATATAGTCAGAGAAAATATTTCTATCGCAGTTGACCTAACGGGAGCGCGCGAGCTATTACATAATAAATATTTTGATTTATTAATACTAGATTTATACTTGCCAAATCGCGAAGGTGATGAGATCAGAAAATCCGCAGGTGCCGAATTTATTCGTGAACTTAAATCAAGCAATTCATTATATAAACCATTTCACATCATAGGCTTAACTGAATATTCCAGCATAATTGACTCCGAAGATGAGTTTTTTTCCAAAGAAATTTGGAGAATATTAAAATATGATGATACAAATAATAATTGGCAAAAAGTGTTAACGACAAAGCTTCAGTATTTAGTCAATTCAAAGAAATCTCTTCGTGATAGTCATGATAACACTTACCTGTTTGATTTAGGTATTGTCACTGCTTTAAGAAGCCCCGAACTTGAATCTATTTTGGCTTTACCTGCTAATTGGATAGAGAACAATCATTCGAATGATTCGACTATCTTTTACACCGGAATTTTTAGTAGAGGAGAGAAACGGCTGAAAGTAGTAGTTGCAACTACACCCCAGATGGGGATGACATCCGCCGCTGTACTATCAATGAAAATCATTTCAAAGTATCGACCAAAATACATTATAAACATAGGTATTTGTGCTGGAGTGAAAGATTCCGGAGTCAATTATGGTGATATCCTAATCGCTGATTTGACCTGGGACTATAATAGCGGGAAATTAGTATCCGGGGAATTGGAAAATAGTTTTTTGCCTGATCCAAAATACATCCCTCTTGATAGCAGCATTAAGGAAAGGTTTATTGAATTATCTGGAAACAGAAAATATCTTGATGATATTCAGAATTCATGGATGCAAAAATCTGGAGTTGCGGTAAGAATATCGGTTCATGTTGGTCCTGTTGCATCTGGCTCTGCAGTTATTCAGAACAAAAAAATAATAAACCGCTTACAGCATCAAAGCAGAAAGGTTTTGGGTCTTGAAATGGAAACTTATGGCGTATATTTTGCATCTGAGAATTGCACAAGACCTAAACCAATTGCATTTTCAATAAAAAGTGTTTGTGATTTTGCAGATGATCATAAAAATGATAATTATCAGTTGTTGGCCTCCTTTACAAGTTCGCAGTACCTTTATTACTTTTCTTTAGACTATTTGTAAGTTTTCATTTAAATTTAGATTCGAATCTTTGATAGAGTTTGATCTGCCTTTTTATTTTTAATAAACTCAGACCTATAAATTTTAGTTTCAATATTTATTTGTATTACAGTATTAATTTTCCTAGTCCTTTTTATTGAGAGTCATAATTATAGTTTAATAAGTGAAATTAAAGGGCATATTTTTGAAATAGAATGGCTTGAATTTGAAGAGTCATCCATAAGGTAACAGGGGCGTTTAGTTCAAACATTCGATAGATTACTTGAACTTTTCATTGTCCCTTAAATATTATTATCGTCCATACCAATTAAAGAACTTTTCTGGATGAACTTCTTCCCTAAGTAGTAGAATCATTTCTCCCTCCTCCGCTCAGATCGCTTATATCTATTTTCCCATCTCTCCACAGAAAAAAGAGCATTGCAACACTACATGCCTTCCGTGCATACCGTGGGGCATCGCCTATGTGTCAAAACGGTGTTGACAAATCTCCGGTTTCTTTCCTCCGAATAAATCTCTATCATCATGCAGACGAATTTCTTCCGGGAACCGAACCATGCTCCGCATCCTTCTTGCAGCAGCCACTCTCCTTCCCCTCCTGCTGCCGGCACAGACAGAACATCCCGTACGTCTGGGACTGCTCATCGTGGAGTGCGCGCCGGACAGCGCGGTCGTCGCCATCAACGGTGAGATCGTCGGAACGACGCCGTTCCAGGACAGCCTTCCGGTCGGACCGTACACTCTCACGCTTTCCTCCCCCGGCTATCAGGACCGGACCGAGTCCATCACGGTGAGTGTGGATACCATCCGCCGCTTCGGCACGCGGCTCCGTCCGCTCCCTGGCCTTACGGTCTTCACCATCCCCTCGCATGTCCGTTTAATGGTGGACAGTATTGCGGTGGGCGAAACACCGCTCATCGCTCTGCCGCTCGCTCCCGGCAAACATACGGTATCCCTGCGGCTGGATGAATACCGTCCGAGGGATCTGACGGTGACGATCGACAGCGGCGCCGGTGTGGTCCGGTATGTGAAGATGGTCCCGGCATTCGGCTTCCTCTCCGTCCACGCATCGCCGTCCGGCGCGGAGATCACGCTCGACTCTGCCGCTTTCAGCGCTCCGCCTGGTCCGGTGAAACTGGCGACCGGCCAGCACACGCTCCGCATACGGCATCCGGATTTCCCGCTGCCGGTGGAAGGGACGTTCGAGATCGAACCCGGCCGGCATACACGCATCAGCAACGACCTTTCCGCTTTCTCCCTGCGGGCGATGCTCTTCTCGGCAGCGGTGCCGGGACTCGGTCAGGTGGTCGACGGTCACCTGCTGGAAGGAACGGCCCAGTGTGCCGCGGTCATCACCGCCGCGTTCGCCGCACGGAATGCGGTGCGCAATGTGACGATCGCGGAACACGACCTTTCCGTGGCACAGTCCTTCTACGACGCGGCGCCGGACGAGCACTCGGCCCTGCTCCGCCGGGAGCAGCTGCTGCATACCCGCACCTCCGTCGGTACGGCGCGGCGCGCCCGCGCGCTGTGGATCTCCGCTGCTGCCGCGCTCTATGCGCTGGTGCTCGCCGATGCGGCGATCGACCATTCCTTCGTCCACTGGCTGCAGATCGAGGAGGTGCGACCGGTCCCCTTCGTGAATGACCGCTATCAGATCGGCTGGTCTTCCGCCACCATGAAGGTGCCGCTATGATGCCTCCCTCCTCACTGCCTGTCATCGCTGCCGCGGTGACGATCCTGTTCCTGAACGGCTGCGACATGGAGCCGGATGTCTCACTGCTGAATCTTCACGATCCGTTCTCCGCGCAGTACGTTCCGACGCTCCCCACCGGACTCGATGCGAATACCGGACTCGACTCCGTGGTGAACCTGGGATGGTATGATGAGAGTCTGGGCGAAGAGGGATTCGTGGTAGAGCGGCGGCTCGGCAATCCCGGCGTCTTCACGCGGATCGCCACGCTCCCGCCCAACACCACCCGCTATGCGGATTCGCTCACGCTGCCGATCGGACAGCTCTTCGGGTACCGCGTCGGTGTCCTGCTGCATGGAGCAGTGACCGGGTATACGAATGCGTTCCCGGTAACGTTCAACGCCTATCCTCCCGGACTCCGCGGCACCTTCACCGCATCGACGGTCGTCCGGATCAATATCGATCTCTTCAGTCCGTTCCGCAGCTGGACGCTGGAGCGTTCGGTGGACGGCGGCAGCTACACAGTCTTCCGCGCGGAGCCGTCATCGGTCCGCCAGGTGTTCGATTCGACCCTCACCGCTCCGCACACGTACCTCTACCGCGGCACTGCCACCACCGGACGGAACATCACGGAGTACTCCGCACCGCTCGGTGTGAAGTATTCTAACGGGAACTTCATCTTCTTCACTCCATAATACACTCCCCATCCATTCTTCCTTCTGAATGGCGTTCCGCTCCTCTCCGTGTATAGAATGGAGTTGACTATCACCCCTGTGCCGTCTATATTTCGGACACTTTTGTCCGATTAACAAGCCCGGAGGTCCTATGGAACGTCTGAAAGCCATCCTGAAATGGAGCGGCATCGTGCTCGGGTCGCTCATCGTGCTGTTCGTGGCCGCGGTCTATGCGCGTCATGACCGCACCTTCGATTCGCCGTATCCGAAGATCACAGCGAGCACGGACAGCGCCGTGATCGCCCGCGGCAAGTATCTGGTGAACGGACCCGCCCACTGCACCGGCTGCCACTTCGCGCCGGAGGATATGGCGAAGGCGGCCGCCGGCGAGGAGGTGCCGCTGAAAGGAGGATTCGCCTTCCAGCTGCCGTTCGGCGTGATCCGCACCCCGAACATCACGTCGGACAAGGCGACCGGCATCGGTGCGCTGACGGACGGCGAGATCGCCCGCGTGCTGCGCAACGGCGTCTTCCCGGACGGCCGCGCCGTGTTCGATTTCATGCCGTTCCACGATCTGAGCGATGAGGACCTGACCGCCGTCATCTCGTACCTGCGCACCCTGCCCCCGGTGCACAATCCGGTGGTGAACCGGGAGGTGAACTTCATGGGCAAGGCGGTCTCGGCATTCCTCATCACGCCGGTCGGTCCGAGCGCCGTCCCCCCGCGCCGTGTGACGCCGGATTCCACCGCCGCGTACGGCAAGTACATCGCGCACTCCATTGCGAACTGCGTGGGCTGCCATACCAACCGGGACCTGATGACCGGTGCGTTCGTCGGTCCTTCGTTCGCCGGCGGGTTCTCGATGCCCTCCGATGTGATGCCGGAGCTGACATTCACCACACCGAACATCACGCCGGATCCGGAGACGGGGCATATCGCACAATGGACGGAAGAGGTCTTCCTGCACCGGTTCCGTCAGGGCGTGCAGATCCCCGGCACGCCGATGCCGTGGGGTTCCTTCAAGAACATGAGTGAGCTGGAAGTGAAGGCGCTCTACCGGTATCTGCAGACGGTGGAGCCGGTGAAGAATAAAGTGGAAAAGGTCGTTCAGAAGACGGAGAGTAATTGAATCAATGATCCATTGATTCATTGATTCAATTCCGGCAGTTCTGTTACATGAATTTCTTCATGGCAGCGCGGACCTGTTTCTCGTCCATGCCGAAGTAATGACCGAGTTCGTGGAAGAGCACTTCCATGATGCGCAGTTCCAGTTCATCCTCGTCCCGGCAGACCGCTTCGATGTTCTTCTGATAGAGCGTGATCCTGTCGGGCAGGACCGGCGTGCTGCCGTACCACGTTCCCCGCTGCGTGAGCGGGACCCCTTCATAGAGTCCGAGCAATCCTTCCCGGCTCACCCGCATCTTCTTTTGCGTCTCTTCGGACGGATAGTCCTCCACCACGATGTAGACATTGTCGATGGTGTCGTGGAAATCATCCGGCAGGGCATCGTAGGCATCCTGAGCGATCTCTTCGAATGCATCCCGGGTCAGTTCGATATGTCCGCGTTGTTGTGCCATGGTGGAAGAATGTAGGGGAAAATCACCGAACGGACAATGGGGAATCGCGCGTTCATATCCGAGGGTGACTGTCACCCTGGCTTGCTCTTTCGTGCCGGTGACAGTCACCGGAGTGCACGTGCTCTGCTGTGATGTTTTGGGGTTCGTTTGGGGATCAATCCGAGGGTGACTGTCACCCTTGTTTACGCTTTCATGCCGGAGACAGTCACCACGCCGACCTGCCGATGATGGGTTCTATTTGTTCTGTATGATGACATCTTTTTACAACTGTTGACGGGAACGGCACATCTTCCACATTGTTTTTGACGTTCTTTGTGCTACGAAATCACGCTGCACCGGACATCATCAACGGAGGACGCCATGAAACAGCAGATCATCACCATCGCCGCCATCGCCCTGATCGCACTCACCGCCGCACACGCCCAGACGAATCCTTCCACCGAACAGACCAAGAGCATCCGGATCGCCGGGAATCTCGTCAACGCCCTCCGTTCCGGCAACACCGGTGCCGTGGAATCCGCGCTGCGGATGACGGCGCTGCTGCGCCTGCGGTATCCCGCGGCGGATCTGACGGTGCTGACGGAAGAAGTGGAAACGGTCCGCGAGAACCATCCTTCCGGCACCACCCGCTACAAAGCATATGTGGTGCTCTCCTTCCTGGAGAATCCGTCCTGGTATGCCGAGGAACGGGATGTGCTCGATGCGGATGAAGCAGGGTTCTTCCATGCTGCCGCACGGCGGATGCAGCATCAGCTGCTGAGCGTGAACGAGTAAGCAGGACCGAATTCCCTACCGACCCGGCGTCTGTATGAGCCGGGTCCTTCATGTACGGCGGGGCCGGCAACGCGGTCGTAGGTATTGGCGGCGAAAATGACGATATTGGAGGGACAAGGAGAGAGCTATGGCACAGATCGCGTTCCGCGGAGAGTCAGGAAAGAAGTATTCGTTCGCCATCCATCCGATCACGACCTTGTTCAGGCAGGAAGCGGCGGTGTATGTCATCACCCGGCGCACGACCGACGCGATGAACAAGGTCTCCCACAAACATATCTTCGTCGGCGAGACCGACAACCTCGGCAAACAATTCGACGGTGTGAAGGACCATCTGCTGGCCCGCTACGATGCGAACTGCATCTGCGTTCACTTCGAAGAGGACAAGAAGAAACGCCTCAACATCGAGTCCGATCTTGTCGGCAATTACAATCCGCCGGGGAATGAATGACCGGATCGCCGTGAGCGGCAGGGGCAGGACAGATACCGGCATGTCCGCCGGGATGCACCGTCCTGTCACAGCTCCGAATGAAGGATGCTTGCCTCGGTGTTCTTGTCCACCCCTTTGATCTGCACCGCGGCGCCGGCATACTGTTTCTTGATCTGATGGTAGACCAGCACCAGAGAGAACTGGTCCCCCCGGTTCACACTGAACTCCTTCCCCTTCACTTCCTTCCCGTTGATGAACGTCCGTGCGTTGTACTTGCCGTCCGGATTCTTGCTGCAGCGCAGTTCGATGGTCTGTTGCTCAGGCATGGCGGTCTCCTCTTCATGGTCAATGATCCACTCCCACGAAGATACGATTATTTGTGATAAGAAGGGGGCTTCGCCCGGAGACCTGAGCGCTGCGGTGCATCTCCCGGTGATGTTCGTTGTCACAACGTAACGCCGTTCCTGCGGTCACTTCGATCCCTCACCGTTGTCCGCACCGTCCTTCTCACCGCATCAACAGCGCGCTTCCATCGGTGCGCAGGATCTGCGCGGCACTATGCACGGAGTTGATGAAGACCATCACTGCATCCGGCGGCGGATCCTGTTTACTTGCGGGCAGAGATTCCGGAATAACCGGAACGATCAGTTCACAACGGGAAGGATCCACCTATGAAACAGCTGAATCTTTTCACACTGCTTGCACTGCTCGCCGTGGGCGGGTGTGCATCGGATGACGGTCCCTCCTCCGCGAACGGCGAGGGGACCATGCAGGTGCGGATGGTCGACGCTCCGGCAAGCTCGTACGATTCCGTCATCATCACAGTCACGGACGTGTCCGTCCACAGCAACACCAGCGGATGGATCACATTGAGCAGCGGCGTGCGGACGTACAATCTGCTGGCGCTGGTGAACGGAGCGGAAGCGGTGATCGGGGAAGCGAAACTCTCGACCGGACTCTACTCCCAGCTGCGGCTGACGCTATCCGATTCGTGCTGGGTCTACGCAGGAGGCGTGCGGCTCTCCCTGAAAGTGCCCGGCGATCAGATCATCCTGAACATCCATGCGGAACTCTCGGCGAACGTCACCACATCGCTGGTGCTCGATTTCGATGCGGGGCGCTCCCTGGTGATGACCGGCGCAGGACTGGTGATGAAACCGGTGATCAGAGTGCTGAGCACCTCGTCCACAGGATACATCCAGGGAATCGTGAACGTCCGCTCCTCGGTGACGGCGTACGGCAACGGGGATACGCTGGGAACGGTGACCGGTGCGAACAACTCGTTCCGGATCATGTATGCCAAACCGGGCACCTACAGTCTGACGATCGTCTCCGGTAATGCGATGTTCTATGACACAACACTGACCAATATCTCCGTCGTTTCAGGACAGACGACGAATGTCGGGATGATCACGTTACGTGCGAAGCTGTAAGCGGTTGAGCGTTGGAGTACGACGGGCCGGCCGGAGTGCCGGCCTTTTTTTTGAGGTGGCAGGGGATACCGCAACCGGTCAGCGGTTGGCGAAGCCGGTCAGGAAGTACATCACGGCGAGGGCAGCGAGCTTGGCCGTACGGTTGTCGATATCGAACTTGGGATTCAGTTCCACGATATCGATGAGTTTCGTCTTGCGCCGTTTCCCGGCGAAGAGTGCAGCAGTGAGGAACTCTTCCGGCGTGAGACCGGTGGGAAGCGGTTCGCTGACACCGGGGGCATCGGCGCTGTGGACCGCATCCAGATCGAAACTAATATAGAGCGCATCGTTGGAAGAAGAGGCGAGTTCGTAGGCCAGGTCCAGCACTTTTGCGATGCCATCCTGCCGCACATCGCGCAGGGAGAAGATCGTCGCTCCCCGTTCCAGCAGTTCGGTGTAATGGTCCGCCGCATTGGCAAAGGACTGGATGCCGATCTCCACCAGATTCATGGCGTGGAGCGGGCTCATATGCTGGTCCAGCATCTGCCGGAACGACGTTCCGCTGTTCCGTTTGGGGATCGGTTTCCGGTAATCCAGATGCGTATCGATGTTGATGACGCCGACCTGCTTCCTCCCTTTCGAGAATCCGGCGAAGTTCGGATAGGCGATGTCGTGACCGCCGCCGAGCACCACCGGAACGATACCGGCATTGCAGAGGGCATGGACCACTTCCGCGAGCATATCGTGCGTGGCTTCGAGCGTCTTCGCGGGAATGATGTCGCCGAAATCGAACACCGGCACGGTGGAGGGCGACCGCTCCTTGCCGATCACGAAGGGCGTGCGCCTGTACAGTTCCGCGCGGATGGATGCAGGACCATCCTTGGCGCCGGGACGGCCGCCGTTCCGTTTCACCCCTTCATCGGTCGGAACACCGATGATGCCGACGGCGATCTCATCCGTGAACTTCTTCTCGCCGCGCAGGATGAGGTCCCCCATGCGTGGATCGGAGGCATCGCCGCGCGGGGTGAAGAGCTTCTCGTCCGGCGGTGCAAGATATTTAAAGATGGTGGCCATGCAGTCCATTAAAGTTAGGAATCTTCGGGGAAGATGCAAGCGGAGAATTGACCGGCAGACTGCAGCAAAAATTCCGGAGAAAAGAGCATGTCACTCCTTGCCATCAATAAAAAAATACGTTATACTCGCATCAGCAACTAATCCACCACACTTCCACATCCATATCACAGGAGTTACCATGAACAAACTGTTCAAGAAGATCACCGTATTGTTCCTTGTTGCCACCATGGCGCTTGCTTCGGCCGGCTGCTACGGTTCGTTCGCGCTGACCAAGAAGGTCCATGCCTGGAACGGCAGCCTCGGCAATAAATGGGTGGTCGAACTCGTGTACCTGGTGATCAGCTATCCGGTGTACGGCACGGCCGGCTTCATCGATTCCGTCATCCTCAACTCGATCGAGTTCTGGACCGGCACGAATCCGATGGCCAGCACGATGACCGCGGACGACGGTGCGACCGTTGCATTCAACGAACAGACCAAGGAAGTGACCGTCACCTACGGTACGCAGAAGTATTCTGTGGCCATGGTGGACGGCAAAGCGACGATGAAGAACGCTCAGGGTGTCGCGATCGCCTACGCAGAATCCGATGCGAACGGCAACTTCACCATCAAAGATATGAGCGGAAAAGTGATCTCCCAGCAGTCCGCTGCCGAGATCGAAGCGATGCTCGCAGCGAAATAAGCGGCATCACGGCTGGAAACAAAAAGGGGACTGGTTCAGTCCCCTTTTTGCATTTTAAAGGAGGCGGTGAAGAAGAAGGCCCAGCCGGCCAGGAAGCTGACGCCGCCGAACGGGGTGATCATGCCAAGGGGGCGGATGCCGGTGACGGCAAGGGCGTAGAGACTGCCGCTGAAGAGGATGATGCCGATCCCGAAGAGCCGGCCGGCAACGGCCATCTTGGGCTGCTTCTCCGCCAGCAGCGCAGCGGCCAGGATGGCAAAGGTGTGGTACATGTGGTACCGGACGCCGGTCTCAAAGACGGTCAGCGCTTCGGGCGGGATGAGCTGTTTCAGTCCGTGAGCACCGAACGCCCCGAGCGCCACGCCGAAGAATCCGAACATACTGCCGAGCATCAGGAGGGAGCGTTTCATTGTAAGCCTCAAAAAGTCGTAGTGATGGTGACAGTCACCATTGTGTACGCGTGCGTATCGGTGACTGTCACCGGTGGGTTCTTGGGTCAGAGCATGCCGCTCCGCTTCCGCAGGAGCCATTCGGCGGAGAGCAGCAGGATGACAACGGCGAGGAACCACGGCTGCGTCCAGAGTTCATACTCCTTCTGCTGGGCGCGCTCGCGAACCTGCAGTTCGGGACGGCTGCGGAGCTGTTCCATGAGCGCATCGAATGAAGAGGCATCAGCATAGAGTCCGCCCGAGGCGGAGGCCATCTGCTGGAGCAGCGCCTTGTCCATCTTCGTCTCCGCGAATTCCACCGATTGTTCGCCGACCGAGATCCTGCCGCGCACCGTGCCGAGCGTGTCGCTGCCGCGCAGCGCAGCCGCGGTGTATTGATACTCCCCTTCTGTCAGACCGTCGAACGTTCCTTCATACACCCCTGCACCGCGGCCGGTCAGTGCGGTCTCGTACCGGTCCGCCCCGCTGAGCGGACGCACCGCCACCTGCACCACGGCATCATCGGCCGGCTGATAACTCTCGTTGTACACCTGTGCCGTCATCCCTATCTGCTCCCCCTGTGCGTAGAACGCTTTGGAGAACTCCACGCGGAGGAACTTGTCCTCCTCGCGGACCGCGAGCCAGCGGACGAGCGACGAGAACCAGTCCACGAAGAATCCTTTCGTCTCATCCGCCGAACCGGCGAGCACCTTCCAGCGGTTCAGTCCGTACCCGAGCAGAGCGGCGGAGCGTGCGCTGCCGATGTTGCGGACCACGAAGAGCGGCTGGGAGAGGTTCACATTCTGGATGCGCACGCCGATAACCGGCTGTGCTTCCGGTTTGGCAGCGTACGTCGGCAGGGAATAGAACAGCGGCGGCAGTTTGTCCCATGTCTCCTTCTGATTCCCCAGCAGCTGATGACGACGGTAGCGTTCGGGGATGGACGGAAGGACCATCTGTTCATCCATCCGTTCTGCGGCGACGGTCACCGGCAGGAACGGCTCCAGCGTACGGAGTTTCGCCGGATCGATCAGCCGTCCGGCGATGAAGAGCAGCGAGAGCGAACGGGATTCCACCGCCTGCCGCACGATATCTAGCGCGGCAGGGGTCGTCTGTGCGGTCGGGAATCCGATCAGAATGAGCGCATCGGCAGCCGCGAGCGCGGGCTGGAGTTCCTCGCCCGGCGTCTGCGGACGGAACGCGCCGCCGGGAAGCTGGTAGAACAAATGGGCATCGATGTTCGCATCGGCTTCCATCGTCTGCATCACAGCGGCAACGTCCGGTGTGACGGTGCCGGCGATGACGGCGATGTTCATCCGGTTCTTCAGCACCTTCACCATCACCGAACGGGTGTTGTTCTTCACCGTCAGCTCACCTTCCACCGCCGTGACCGATGCGGTCAGCTTCCTGGTCCCTTCCTTCTTCGGTGCATACACGAACGCTGCGCGCGTCTCGGCCGGTCCGTCTGCCGCCGGCAGGGTGATGCGCTGTTCGTCGAGTTTCTGTCCATCCTCGGAAAGCGTAATGGTGACGCTCCGTCCGGCGATGCCGGAGGAACGGAGGGTAACCTCGACCGGTGCCGCGGCATCCACATAGCCGATGGCGTTCGTGACCAGTTTGGACAGGAGGAGGTCCTTCTGTTCGCTCGTATCGCCGATGCCGATGGTGAAGAGCGGGATGCGGCTCTTCTCTGCATCGTACAACGGATTGGAACCGGCATTGTCATTCCCGTCCGTCAGCAGGATGATGCCGCGGAGTCCTTCGGTCGTTCTGGTGACCGAGCGAAGGGCGCCGGAGATATTGGTCGAACCGCCGGTGAGCGGGAGCGAGTCGGGGCCGAGCGGTGCGAGGGAGTGCGAGAAACTGAACTGCCGCAGATCCGCTGACGCAGCGAGCGTCCGCACGGCATCGCTCCGGAGGAGACCGGTGAGAGTCCTCCCTTTATCGCCGGATCCATCCTTCTGCGCCATGCTGAGAGAATTGTCCGCCAGCAGCGCGATCACCGGCCGCTCCTCCTCCGTGAAGGCGATCCTGAAGAGCGGTTCGCAGACGGCGAGCAGGATGAGTGCGACGGCGGTGCCGCGGAGCATCACCAGGAGCGTGCGCATCGCCGCGGAGACGACCGGAACGGTGTGCCGGTAGATGAACAGCGAAACGGCGAACGATGCGAGCACGAGCAGCAGGACGACGAACAGCGGGGTATGGAACGTGAGACTCATAAGTGGAATAATGTACAATAAAAATCCCCAAGACCAACGTCCCGGGGATGGAAAATCTCCCGTCTTCCGGACGGATGCCGCGCCTTATTTCCGCAGCACCATCCGGTTGGTCAGCACGCGGTCCCCCAACTGCAGCCGGTACAAATAGACACCGCTCGACAACCCGTCCGCATCGAAGCGGACGGTGTACTGACGCGGGCTCTGCACCTCCTGTACGAGCGTCCGCACCTCACGTCCCAGCAGATCGAACACCTTCAGCGTGACGGCGCCGGTCGCCGGAACATCGTACGCGATCATGGTGGAGGGATTGAACGGATTCGGATAGTTCGCATAGAGTACGAACGACGCCGGCACTCCTTGTTTCGGTCCGACAATGAGCGTGCCGCTCTTCGCATCATACAGGTCCGCCGGTGCTGCATAGGGACTCGTGCGAGGTTTGTTCGCGGCATCCACGGCACGAACATAGAACTTGGGAGCGGTGACGGAAGAAGGAATGACCGCGGTATACTTGCCCGAGTTGGTCGCTGCATCGGTCACTTCGGTGATGGTCATCGGCACGGCGGTGAACGTGGCGCCGTTGTTCCCGGAATAATAGAGCTTCACGGAATCCGGGTCGATGACCGATTTCGAGACGACGAAGAGGCTCACGTTCACCGCCCCCGCCGTTCCGGCGGAGACCTCCGGGTCGGTGCCGATGACCATCCCGTGGTACAGCAGTGCTTCGTACGCATTCACGATGCCCCATCCGATCGTATTGTTCGGCGACGATTTGTTGCCGGCCGTTAAACGCATCGCATCGCGCACCTGGATCGGCGTCAGTTCCGGACGGGCGCTGAGCAGCATGGCGGCAACACCGGCGGCCAGCGGCGTCGCCGCCGATGTGCCGTTGAAATTGGATGAGTAGGCGCCGGACGGCACTGTGGCATAGGTCGCCACTCCCTGAGTGGCAACATCGGGCTTCGTCCGCCCGTCGCTGGTGGGACCGTTGGAACTGAACGAGGCGACGACGCCGGAACTCGTCACTGCGCCGACCGAGATGATGCTGTCCGCATCACCGGGTGCGGTGATGGTGGGCGGATTGCCGGTGGAGCCTTCGTTGCCCATCGCATTCACCACCACGACTCCTTTACGCGCAGCGATCGTCGCCGCTTTGCTGGTCGTGGCGGTCTTGCCGTTCATGTCGGCGTACACATAACTCTTCTGTCCTGCATCGAACACCTTGTATCCCAGTGAACTGCTCACCACATCCACACCCTTCGCTTCCATCCATTCGATGGCGGCGACCCAGTTGTCCTCTTCCACATTCGTCTCGGTCGGGACATATTCCGTCTTGCCGAGAATGAACTGCGCACTGAAGGCAGGGCTGACCAGTTTCCCGTCGAAGTATCCGCCCACCAGGGACATACAGGAGGTGCCGTGGGAATCCTGATCGCTCCGGTCGCTCCCTTCATTCGCCGTCACACTGTCCTTTTGGATGAAGTCGTACTCGGCAATGACCGACATGTTCTTCATCGCTTCATGCAGCTTCCAGCGGAAGCCGGTATCCAGCATGCCGACGAGCACACCGCGCCCGGAGACGCCGATGTTGTGCACCGCAATGGCGTTCATCAGATTCATCTGCGTCTGGGAACTGCCGTAGGAGAATTTATTCGCTGCTGCTTTGGATGCCGCTGCCGGCGGTGCATCGGTCACCGGTGCATCCGCCCTGCGGAAACGAGCGACCGGTTCCACCCGAACAACGAACGGAAGCCGCATCACCGCATCCTTCTGTGCCGCCGTGAGGTACGCTGTGGCCGCATTGAACCAGCGGGAGGTGTTCTGCACCTCCACTCCCTGTTCCTTCAGGCGCTGCAGGCTCGCTGCGTCCACCGGCAGGTCCTCCGGTGCGACGGACGTCTGCCCCATCTTCGCGCGGCGTGCCAGTGCACGCGGCGAGACACCTGTCACCGCCGTGATCTCCGCCGGCGATGCCTGCTTGGAAAGGACCGAACGGTCCTTCGCCGTAAAATAGATCCAATATTTCTCTGTCTGCTCTCCGGCGGTGACGAACGAAACCGCCAGGAGGAGCAGGATGAGCCGTCCTGCCTTCATAACAATCACTCCTTGTTCCCCTCAATATACATCAATGCCGTTTCACGTTCAATTGACAGTTGTCAACGGCATCATTGTATCGTTGCGCGCAGGGCCGCTTCCAGTTTCACGGCGTGGCTGGAGCCGCAGACGGCGAAGACCCTTTTGCCGTTCCGGAGCAGATGGATGATGACCCGTGCGAAATGCTCGTCCCGGAAGGCATTCGATGCTGCGCCGATCGTCCCCAGATACCCCGGCCAGCCGTACCGGTCATCGGTCTCCCGCCAGTCCTTCGCTCCGGGAAAATCGGCCTTCCAGATCGAATCGATCTCCGCCACGGATGCGATGCTCCCTTCCAGTCCTTTCCATGCGGTCCGCCGACGGATGGTCCCTTCCACCATCCCGTCCGGATCGTCCGGCCGGGCGAACTTGCGCTGACCGAAATAGGGACGGAGGATATAGAAGAGTGCTGTCCGTTTGGCGGAGTGGGAACGGAGGACCCACGCGACCTCGGCGTCGATGGGCGGCTCCCACGTATAGACCGGGATGCCGTGCTGCCGCGCAAGGTCGTGTACGAGACCGCTCTCGCCGAACTTCTCCACCGGGTCCGTGGTCCAGCGGAAGAGGAATCCCAGCCGGCCCTCGACCAGTGCAACGGAAGGCGACAACCGTTCCCACACCCTCCGGATGGAATCGAGCTGCGGATCGGAGGGATCCTTGGTATGTTCCGCGCCGAACAGCACGAGTGAATCGCCCAGCGTCACGACGTAAGGACGGGGATGCTCCCGGGAACGTTCCGAGTATTGTTCCATGGTCAGGATCGGTTCCTTCAATTCCATCGTTCCGTATTCCGTCATATAATCCGGCGACCGCCAGACCGGACCGCAGGCCCCCAGGACAAGGGTAAGCGCAGCGATGAATACAGGCATTTTCATGACATTCCTCCCGGATCGTTGAACATCAGGTTACGCCGCTGCTTCAATGCGGTTTCGTTGTATGACCATATGAGTGAATTTTGTATATTAATAGAGCAACTCACGACACGATTCATTATCGGAATCATACCTTGTTCAAGAATCTCGTTTCAAAGATAAAATCGCTGCTCGGTGCCAAACCGAAGAGCGTCATCCCCCCGAAACCCTCCCCCCAGAAAGAGTCCCCCAAACAGCATCCGCATCCGCAGCGTCGGCAATCCTCGGAGAAACCGGGCGGTGTCCGCCATCCCCGCGACGGCAGGAAGCGGGAGACGCGGGAGGAGTACCGTGCACGGCATGAGAAGCAGGACCGGGAGAAGCAGAATCAGAATGTGCTGGAGACCGCACAGGAGACCCCGGCACCCCGCCCCAAAAAGACCGTCTCAACGGAACCGTGGGACCCCTCCAGTTTCAAAGTACCGGTAGCGGACGGGAAGACCCGCTTCCAGGATTTCGAGCTTCCGCCGGAGATCATGCACGCCATTGCGGACCTCAATTTCCAGTACTGCACCGAGGTGCAGGCGCAGACGCTTCCCATCTCGCTCCGCGGCGATGATGTGACCGCACAGGCGCAGACCGGCACCGGCAAGACCGCCGCGTTCCTGCTGACCATCTTCTCGCACATCCTGAAGAACCCCCTGAAGGACCAGAAGAAAGGGACGCCGCGGGCGCTCATCCTGGCCCCGACACGCGAACTGGCGATGCAGATCGAGAAGGATGCCAACCTGCTCGGCACGTACACGAACTGTACGGTGCTGTCGCTGGTCGGCGGCATCGATTACGGCAAACAGCAGCAGAGCCTGAAGCATGAGACGGTGGACATCATCGTCGCCACGCCGGGCCGGCTGATCGATTTCAAGAAGCAGAAGTTCGTCGACCTCGGCAAGACCGAGATCCTCGTCATCGACGAAGCGGACCGGATGCTCGACATGGGCTTCATCCCGGCCGTGCGCAGCATCGTGCTCAGCACACCGCAGAAATCCGAACGGCAGACGATGTTCTTCACCGCCACGATGAACTCGGAAGTGAGGCGTCTTGCCGAGAGCTGGACGCGTCAGGCGATCGAAGTGACCGTCACGCCGGACACGATGGCGGTCTCCGCCATCGAACAGATCACCTACATCACCACGAAGGATGAGAAGTTCAACCTCCTCTACAATCTGATGATGCAGAAGCATCTCGAACGGGTATTGGTGTTCGTCAACCGCCGCGATGTGGGCCGCGACCTGAAGGAACGCCTGGAAACGTACGGCATCTCCTGCACCGTCCTCTCGGGCGATGTGGACCAGCGGCAGCGCATCAAGCGTCTGGAGAATTTCCGCGACGGCAGTGTGCGGGTGCTGGTGGCAACGGACGTTGCCTCCCGCGGCATCCATGTGGACGCCATCTCGCATGTGATCAACTACAATCTGCCGCAGGATACGGAGGAGTTCGTGCACCGCATCGGCCGTACCGGCCGCGCCGGCGCTACCGGCACCTCCATCAGCTTTGCGGACGAGGAGGATTCATACGAGATCCCGAAACTGGAAGAGTACATGAAGCGGAAGATCGAATGCATCTATCCGGACGAGACGCTGCTCGCACCGGTCCCAGAAGTGTTCCCCCGCTACGAACAGAAGAAAGAGAAGAGTGCCCGGCGTGACGGGTTCCGCCGCGGCGGTCCCGGCGGCGGCGGACGGCGCGGAGGCCCGGGAGGACGTTCCGGCGGACCACGACGGCGCCCGTAACACAAGAACGATAGCAGAAACAACAAACGCGGACCACGGTCCGCGTTTTGTGTTTCTATCCTTCAATCGGGTTGCCGCTGTGCGGGTCATTTCGGTCTTGTAAAGGTATACACCTTTCCATTCCCCGGCCATGACGTAATGACGGGGAATGTGTCGCTTGTTGTCGTGGTTCCATCTGTTTTGACATGCAGGTGCTTATAAAACTCTTGATCACTGAGGCCGATCGACGCATTTTGGAGAATTGAAGATGGTCCTGCTCCATACATAAATTCGATCGTTCCGGTCAGTTCATGGAGGCGGACCTGGAAGTTCATGCGATCGTTTGATACGATATTCGCCCATCGCATATTCCTGTATTCGATCGTCATGACCCGATGTGGTGATGTTCCGCTCACGAAAAAGCCTACCGATCCGTTCTCGGCAGTTGCCAGATCGGTGAAGAATGGCTTGATCCGGTAATAACTCCCCCCGAGATAGATCGTACCATCATCCGTTAACTGGAAATACGGCGACCCGATCAATCCGAAATTAAAAGCAAAACCTATTTCACGATATGACGACATGATTCCATTGACATTACCGGGAATAAGGATGGTCGAAGAATCAAGCGGGGTATAGATGCCCTGAGAGGATGCAAACTGATACTCCGAAATGTGGGCAACGATCCCGGTGGTCACGGTCACTTCATTGGAATATTCCGATTGTATATAGCCGCCATAACTTGCCCGGACGCGGTACGAGTAGGTCGTTGATGACAGCACCTTGGTATCCTGGTACGAGATCATGTTTCCGGTGCCGGTAGCACCATAGATGTATTGTGAAACAGTTTGATAGTTCCCCGATCCAACCCTTCGTTCAAGCCAGTAATATTCCTCATTCGTTGCATTATCCTTCCACGAGATCGATACTCCTGCGTGGCTATTCATCGTGACCTTCAAATCTGTCGGCGCAGCGATCGGCGTGGCGACCATATCCTCATTGGACGATGCTGAACTGCCGAAACTATTCCGGGCTTTGATACGATAGGTGTAGCGCGAGTTGCCGACGACCCCACCGTCATAGGCATACACATACCCTCCTCCACCTTTGACGGCAGGGTAAGATCGGATGGGTATGAAAACACTGTCCTTCTCTTTCCGTTCGATGATGAAATCCGATTCGTTCGTGGAATTGTCCTTCCACCGTAACTCAACCCTGTAGTGAGTCAGTGTCGACGTCAATTCGCTTGGCGCTGCAGGAGCATCGCCAAAATTTGAAGGAAGGGTGAGCGTTGCGAGGGACGAGGATGTACCCGAAAGTGATGAGTAATGATACAAAAGAGATTGAGGGTCGGTCCATCCATCCACGTCCTGCGGGTTCTTCGAATAGCCGACAGCATAGACGGTCGATCCGGCCCCAAAAAAAGCACTGAGATCATTGTATGATACATACCCCCGGAACCGATTGAACGGATCATTATCGAACTCTATAGTGGTAACACTGAAAAGATACCGCTCTTTCGATACCGAACTGCTGTTGCCGAACAATACAATGATGCTGCCGGTGTCAAGACTTAACGCCGGCCGGCCGCTAACGCTCCCCGTGAACTGGATACGGTCCAATAGTGTATCAGAATGAATGGAGAGTGATGTGACAGTATAACCGGTCGGCTGCACCAATCTCTTCGTGCTCATGATGGTCCGACCTTCCCCGGTGATCATCACATTGGTCCTATAATTATCGGCGAATCCTGCTTTGCTGTATTTCAGCGTATGGATACCCTGAGGGACGTTGCGCAGAATATACTGTGCATTCTCATCTGTTTGGGTCGAGATCCCTTTTCCAAGGACCTCAACGGTCACGCCACGCTGCAGGTCGGCACGTTTCAACTGATTGCCGGTTGAATCGTACAACGAAATAGTTCCTATGATCTCTCCCGTGATCACAATTGTTCCTGAAGGATTCTGATCGCATCCGGATGATGCAAAATAGAACAAGGGAAATACAACTAAGAAATAAAGATAGTGACGTTTGTTCATACCGTATCCAAAAGATACAACTCCACCGGATCCTTTAGTTTGCAATTCAGCCGCAGAACTATTTATATAAAATTCCAATGGTTAGCAATCAAAGAAATGCTGTAAGCAAAACCGTCGAATAGAATCATTGGAGTGGAAAAAGGAGGAGGTGATGATGGGTGTGTTGAGCCCTCGTCTCAGAACAGACGAGGGTTCAGCAGTATACGGAATGTATCAGCAACTACGGCACAACATCGGCGGTCGACGTTTCCATCGGTCCTTCTTCCGTCACAGGTTCAGCGGCGTGCTCCTTGGAAAAGAACGTATACATCGCCGGGATGACGAACAGCGTCAGGATGAGCGAGAAGAAGAGTCCGCCGATGACGACGATGCCCATCGACACGCGGCTCTTCGCGCCGCCGCCGAGCGCCAGGGCGATGGGAAGCGCGCCGAGCATGGTGGCGAGCGAGGTCATCAGGATGGGACGGAACCGCGATGCCGCGGCGGTCCTGGCCGCTTCCATCAGCCGCATCCCCTTTCCCTTCTGCTGGTTGGCGAACTCCACGATCAGGATGCCGTTCTTCGTCACCAGACCGATGAGCATGATGATGCCGATCTGACTGAAGATGTTGAGCGTCTTATCGAAGATCCACAACGAGAGCACCGCTCCCGCCAGCGCCAGCGGCACGGTGAGCATGATGGTGAACGGGTCGACGAAGCTCTCGAACTGCGCCGCCAGCACCAGGTAGATGAGCACCAGCGCCAGGAAGAAGGCGAACATGGTGTTGGAGGAACTCTCAGCATAGTCGCGCGACGGTCCGCTGAGCGCCGTGGTGAACGTATCATCCAGCACCAGCTTCGCGATACGGTCCATCTCTGCGATGCCGTCCCCGATCGTCTTGCCAGGCGCGAGTCCGGCGGAGACGGTGGCCGATTTGAACCGGTTGAAGTGATAGAGCTGCGGCGGCGCGCTCTGTTCGCGCAGCTGCACCAGATTGTCCAGCTGGATGAGCTGTCCGGCATTGTTGCGGACGTAGATGGAGGTGAGATCGAGCGGTTCATCCCGGTCCGAACGGTTCACCTGACCGATCACCTGGTACTGGAATCCGTTCATCTCGAAGTACGAGAAGCGCTGGCCGCTGAAGGCCAGCTGCAGCGTCTGGGCGATGTCGATCACGGAGACGCCGAGCGTGCGCGCACGGTCCCGGTCGATGGTCAGGTCCAGCTGCGGCTTGTTGAACTTCAGGTTCACATCTGCCGCCACGAACACACTGCTCTTGTTCACCTCTTCCATGAACTTCGGCACGAACTGCCGGATCTTCTCAAACTGCTGGTTCTGCAGCACGTACTGCACCGGGAACCCGCCGCGCGCCCCGCCGCCGCCGGCAGAGATGGTCTGCTCCTGGAACGCGAAGATGCGCGCCTCGGTCATGGGACGGGTGCGGGCTGTGATGTAATCCGCCACCTGCTGCTGCGACCGTTTCCGTTCGGACGGTTCCACGAGCATCAGCCGGACGAACCCGGTGTTCACGGCACCCGAACCGGCGAAGCCCGGAGCGGTGACGCTGAGCGCGATCCGCTTCTCGGGGATGGAATCGTTGACGAAGGTGATGATCTTGTCCATGAACGCATCGGTGTACTCGAACGATGCCCCTTCCGGCGCCGTGATCTGCAGCCGGATGAAGCTCCGGTCATCGAGCGGCGCCAGTTCGGACTGGAGCCGGGACCCGACGAGCACGATCAGCACGAGCGACCCGAGGACGATGGCGGTGGCGACCCAGCGCCGCTGCATGAAGCGGTCCAGCATCGATTCGTAGAGACTGTTCATCCTCTGAAAGAACGGCTCCGTCATATCGTAGAACCGGCTGTGCTTGTGGTTCTTCCGGATGAGCCGTGCATTGAGCATCGGCGTGAGCGAGAGGGAGACGAAGGCGGAGATGAGCACCGCGCCGGCGATCACCACACCGAACTCCCGGAAGAGCCGTCCGACGAATCCCTGCAGGAAGATGATCGGCAGGAAGACCGCCGCAAGCGTGACGGAGGTGGAGATGACCGCGAAGAAGATCTCTTTGGAACCGATGTACGCCGCCTGCACCGGCGGCAGACCGGCCTCCACCTTCTTGAAGATGTTCTCCGTGACGACGATACCGTCATCCACCACGAGTCCCGTTGCCAGCACGATAGCGAGCAGCGTCAGCACGTTGATGGAGAATCCCATCAGATACATGATGAAGAAAGCGCCGATGAGCGAGACCGGGATGTCGATGAGGGGACGGAAGGCGATGAGCCAGTCCCGGAAAAAGAGATAGATGATGAAAATGACGAGCAGCACGGCGATGAGGATGGTCTCCTCCACCTCGCGGATGGAGAGCTTGATGAAGCGCGTGTTGTCCATCGCGATGTCCACACGGATGTCCTCCGGGAGCGACCGCTTGAGCTGTTCGAAGCGCCGGTAGAACTCATCGGCGATCTGCACATAGTTGCTGCCGGGCTGCGGGATGATCGCCACCGCCACCATCGGCGTACCCGATTGCTTCAGGACGGTCTCCTCGTTCTCCGGACCGAGGTTCGCGAACCCGATATCGCTCAGCCGGACGATCTTCGTTCCGTCCGATTTGATGATGAGGTTGTTGAACTCCTCCACCGTCTTCATCCGACCTTTTGTGTTCACGATGAGTTCGGTCGCATTGCCGGCGATCTTGCCGGAGGGAAGCTCCACATTCTCGCGCGTCAGGGCGCTGCGAACATCGAGCGGGGTGAGACCGTACGCGGCGAGCCTGGGAGGATTCATCCAGATCCGCATGGCGTACCGCTTCTGTCCCCAGATCTGCGTGGAACTGACGCCCGGGATGGTCTGCATGTTCTGTGCGATGACATTCTCGGCGAAGTCACTCAGCTCCAGATGGTTGCGCGTGTCGCTCTGCACCGTCATGGAGATGATGGCATCGGAGTTCGCATCGCTCTTCGTCACGACCGGCGGGGAATCGATATCCTGCGGCAGCTGCCGTGCGGCGGCCGACACTTTGTCCCGCACATCGTTCGCGGCCGCTTCCAGGTCCGCATCCAGATTGAATTCCACGGTGATGTTGCTGACGCTCTGGCTGCTGCTGGAGGAGATGTTGCGGACGCCGGAGATGCCGTTGATCGCCTTCTCCAGCGGTTCGGTGATCTGCGATTCGATGACATCCGCGTTCGCACCGGCGTAGCTCGTGCGGACGCTCACCACCGGCGGATCGATGGCGGGGTATTCACGGACGCCGAGGAAGTCGAAGCTGATGATGCCGAAGAGGACGATCGCCAGGGACATGACGATCGCCAGCACGGGCCGGTCGATGCTGAGCGAGGAGAGGCTCATATCACTGCACCGCCACTTTCACCGGCATGTTGGGACGGAGCTGCATGAGTCCGGTGATGATGAGGGTGTCGCCCGGCGCGACCCCTTCGATGATCTGGATGGCGGAAGCGGTCCGCGTGCCGGTCTTCACCGGAACGGTGGTTGCCAGGCCGTTCCGTGCGATGAAGACCGTCTGTCCTTTCAGCACCGGGATGACCGCCTGGGTCGGCACCATGAGCGCATCGTCCGTCCGCTTCAGTTTGAGCTCGATCTGCACATAGGCGCCGGGGAAGATCGATTCGGAACGGTTGTCGCACAGCGCGCGCAGCTGCAGCGTGCGGGTGGCGGCATCGATCTTCGGTTCGATGGCGTAGAGTTTCCCGGTGAAGGATTGTTTGGTCTCCTCGCTGCTGAACTGCACGGCATCCCCGACAGAGACCTTGTCCGCGTACTTCTCCGGGATGGAGAAATCGACCTTCAGCTGGCTGATCTTCTGGATGGAAGCGATGCGGGTCGTGGAGGAGACGTAGCTCCCCTCGCTCACATAGCGGAGGCCGATGCGTCCTTCGAACGGCGCGCGGATCTCCCGTTTGCGGATGGAGGCGACAAGGTTCTCCTTGTCCGCCTTGAGCGTGTTCACCTGATTGAGGGCGATATCATACTGTTCCTTGCTGATGCCGTTGATCTCGAAGAGCTGCCGCTGCCGCTTCTCCTGCTCCAGCGCGAGCTGGATCTGCAGGTCGGTCTTCTTCAGCTGCGCCTGCAGGTCGTCATCGTTGATCTTCACCAGCAGCTCATCCTTCTGTACCTTCGCCCCTTCGCGGAAAGCGATCCGTTCGATCCTGCCCGCCGCTTCCGCCACCAGGTCCACCGATTCTGATGCGAGCACCGTACCGGAGGAGCGGACGATATTCTCCAGCTGCTGCGGCTGGACGATGATGCCGTTGACGGTAAGCGTCGCCTGTGCGGCGCCTCTGCGCGGCGCTTCTTCCGCTTTGGAGCCGCAGGAAGAGACGAGCAGCGCCGATACGGCAAGGATGATGAACGGAACGGTGCGTGATACGGTCATGAGTGAACGCGGGATCGTTGACAATTGTTGAGTACTGCCGAAGGGACAGCGTCCGACAATATAAGATAATTCCATAACATCAGGAACGGCGAATTTACTCCCGGTGCCCCGCGCTCCCGCATGTTGTCGGATTGCTTTGCGCCCGTTCTTTGCTTACTTTTCACCCATTCATCCACCAATCCTCCGGACCCGTATGAAACTCCTCCTTCTTCTCCTTGTCTTTTCCTTCACCCTTTCTGCGCAGACGCCGACACCGTACGCCAAAGAGCATGCCCGGCCGTCGGAAGCATGGGTGAAGAACGCTGTCATCTATGAAGTGTATACCCGCGCCTTCTCCCCGGAAGGGAACTTCGCCGCCCTCGAACAGCGGCTGCCGGAACTGAAGGAACTCGGCGTTGACATCCTCTGGATCATGCCGATCCATCCGCTCGGCGTGGAGAAGAGGAAAGGCTCGCTCGGCAGTCCATACTCGGTGAAGGATTACTACGGCATCAATCCGGAGTTCGGCACGCTACAGGACTTCCAGCGCGTGGTGAAGCGGACGCACGAGCTCGGCATGCGGATCGTGATCGACCTGGTGGCGAACCATACCGCCTGGGACAGCCGGATGATCACGGAACATCCCGAATGGTTCACGAAGGATTCCTCCGGCAAGTTCATCCCGCCGGTGGCGGACTGGTCCGATGTGGTGGACCTGAACTACGACGACCCGAACCTGCGCCGGTACATGATCGAGATGCTCAAGTACTGGGTGCGCGATGTGGGGATCGACGGTTTCCGCTGCGACGTCTCCGAGATGGTGCCGGTCAGCTTCTGGGATGAGGCGCGCGCCGCACTCGATTCCATCAAACCGGTCTTCATGCTCTCCGAAGGGATGTACGCCGAACATCATCTGAAAGCATTCGATGTCACCTACGGCTGGAATTCGTACCACACCATGGCCGACATCATCGCCGGCAAGAAACCGGCCTCTGAAATGGACTCCGTCCTGATCCGCGAATCGCTCTCCTTCCCCAAAGGCTCGCTCCGTCTCCGTTTCAGTTCCAATCACGATGAGAATGCATGGGACATGCCCGATGTGACGAAGTTCGGTCCGGAAGGGGCCCGCCTGGCCGCCGTCCTGACCAACACCTTCCCCGGTGTGCCGCTCCTCTATAATGGACAGGAGGTCGGCAATGATGTGAAGCTGGGGCTCTTCGAGAAGTTCAACATCGACTGGAAGAAAGGGAAGGAATGGAGGGCGTTCTATAAGGAACTTTATGCGGTGCGGAAGAAGAACCAGGCGCTTGCCACCGGTTCCTACACCAGTATCGCGAATGACAACAACGGCAAGGTCTATTCCTTCCTCCGCACCGAGGGGAAGAACCGCGTGCTGGTGGTGCTGAACTTCTCGGACGGTGAACAGACCGCTGCGCTGGATCTGCCGTCCGATCTCGCCAAGAAGACATTCCGCGACGCATTCACGGGGAAGAAAATGTCAAAGGTCCGCACGGTGACGCTGCCGAAGTTCGGCTACACCGTCCTGGTCGCGCAATGATGCGGACCGGAAGAATGCTGAAAGGTATCCTATGAAACCGGAACGTCTCGTCTCGCTCGACGCCTTCCGCGGATTCACCATCGCCGGAATGATATTAGTGAACAATCCCGGCTCGTGGGGACACATCTATCCTCAGTTGGCGCATGCCTCATGGCATGGCTGGACCTTCACCGACTTCATCTTCCCCTTCTTCCTCTGGATCGTCGGTGTTTCCATGACCTTCTCCTTCGCCGTCCGCCGCGGGAAAGGGGACTCGGACAACGCGCTGCTGCTCGGCGTGCTCCGCCGCTCCGCCATCATCTTCGGATTGGGACTGTTCCTGGCCGGATTCCCGTTCGGTCTGCTCTGGAGCCACAATTTCGACCTCAGCACCATCCGCATTCCCGGCGTTCTGCAGCGCATCGCGGTCTGTTATCTGATCGCATCGCTCATCTATCTTAAGATGAGTATGCGCGGTCAGGTGATCGCCATTGGCGCGCTGTTCGTCTCTTACTGGCTGATGATGTTCTACATTCCGGTGCCGGAATTCGGCGCGGGGCTGTTCGAGAAGGGAAGGAACTTCGCGGCATACATCGACTCCATGTTCCTGACCGGACATATGTGGGGCGCAACAAGAACGTGGGACCCGGAAGGGATCATCAGTACGATCCCGGCCATCGCCACCACGCTCTTCGGCACACTGCTGGGGGATTATCTCCGTCAGTCCCCGCACGATAAGGTGGAGAAATCAGCCTGGATGTTCACCGCCGGTTCGCTCTTCCTGCTGCTTGGCGCGGTGCTGGATATGTGGATGCCGATCAACAAGAGTCTCTGGACCGTCTCCTACAGCATCTTCATGGCCGGCTGGGCGATGTGCATCTTCGGCATCTTCTACTTTCTGATCGACGCCAAAGGGATCAAACGCTGGGCGCATCCGCTGGTGGTGTACGGCATGAACGCCATCTTCGTGTTCGTCCTCTCCGGCGTTGCCGCACGCGCTATGGGACTGTGGAAGTTCACCGTGACGCTCAGCGACGGCACGATAAAGGATGTACCGCTCAAGACCATCCTCACGCAGAACCTGTTCGAACCGTACTTCTCCCCCCTCAACGCATCGCTGATGCACGCCATCGTCTGGGTGAGTGTGATGTATCTGATCGTCTGGGTGATGTATAAGAAGAAGATTTTCGTGAAGGTGTGAGGAGCAAATGGCAGATATCAGATTGTTAGATGACAGATGACAGACAGCAGATTGTTAGATGACAGACGAAAGCGTCAGAAGTGTTACAATGTATTAAACCGATTCAACGATTAATACCTGCAGTATAAAAACACACTGAAGCGTTCGCGCGGATCTCACTGACATCCGCTCAGCGCCAACAGAAGGCATTTGATGGAATGACAACTCAACGGCTTTATATGAGATTGATACACTTTGTATCTTGCGCTGTTTGTCTTACAACGATTGCTTTGTCTCAGCCCGATTTCACCGCCCATGTAACGGCGAATGAATTATCCGTGTCATTCCCCATCGATGATGCTTCCGAGTTCTCTTACTGGAAATGGAATTTGCCGGAGACCAGAAATAATGGCATCGAATACCAGTTCACCGCAAAGATTGAGTCTGGCAATATTGGCTACGAGTTCGGTTATTATCATTTTAAGTTTAATAACGCTGAACCGGGTTCCGGGAATTTCAGCTCATTGATAAAATCCGGTCAGACAAGTATTTTCCGAGTCGCCAATGGTTCCGGTGAAAGGATCAACGAGGGCAAGGTTGTTACCCGAATTGAAAATGGAACACTGATCATCACATTCAACGGATCAGAATCATTGAACAGGATACTGTCTTTGAAACCAAAAGATCTTCGTGTAACGGTACGGATCCCAAACCGACACGTTGTGAAACAATATGTTACAATTATCTATCACTGATAGTTGCCCAATCGGTGATCCCTCACTACAAAACATCAGAGCCTGTCACCCCTTCGGGGTTCGTTGGTGACTGTAGATATCGGTTCTGATCGTTCGGGTCATTTATATAAAAAAGTTGTTTGTTAAAGTATAATTGAACAGTGACAACGTTTCACAGCAACTAATCCGGAGAAAATATTAACGCGAACCCAGCTGCAGCGAAGGAGATCATCCGCACCGACCTCTCCATCCCCATGGCAAAGGCACAGACCGCCGGATTGCCGTTCGCGGTCGTCGCAGTGGCCGAGCTCCTCCTGTTCGTCGCTCTCTACGGTTTCGCACCGGTGAAAGAGGCGGCGGACATCCTGCTGCCGTGGTACTTCTTCCCGCTCTTCATCGCCGGCATCGTGGTCCATGAACTCATCCACGGGCTCTCGTGGATGCTGGCCGGGAAACTCTCCTTCCGGCAGATGCGGTTCGGCTTCCAGTGGAAGTCCCTCACGCCGTACGCCCATTGCACCGTGCCACTGCCGAAGAGCGCCTATGTGTTCGGCACCCTCATGCCGGCACTCGTGCTGGGGGTGATGCCGTTCCTGCTCTCCCTGGTGAATGCGAACGGGTGGGTGCTGATCTTCGGCGTGCTGTTCACCTTCGCCGCCATCGGCGACTTCCTCATCGTCTGGATGATCCGCCGCGTGCCGTGGGATGCCATGGTGGAGGACCATCCGGAGAATGCCGGCTGCATCGTCCACACACCGCAGGAGTGACCGCCGCATGGAACTGCTCCTCATCGCCGTCGTCGCTGCTGCCGCTTCGCTCATCACCCTCTTCTCCGGCTTCGGTCTCGGGACGATCCTCACGCCGGTCTTCCTGCTCTTCTTCCCGCTGGAAACGGCCATCGCACTCACCGGCATCGTGCATCTGCTGAACAATCTCTTCAAAGCGGTGCTGCTGGGACGGCACACCCATTGGCCGACGCTCCTCCGCTTCGGAGTACCTTCCATGCTCGGAGCATTCCTCGGCGCACAGCTGCTGCATTCGCTCACGCTGCTCCCGTCCGTCGGCTCGCTCACTGCAGGACCAATGATGTTCCACTTCCATCCGGTGAAGATGGTCATTGCCCTGGTGATGATCGTCTTCGCGCTGATGGAGCTCATCCCATCCCTCCAGCCCGCGGCTCCGTCCGCCCGGCTGCTGCCGGTCGGCGGGCTGATGAGCGGATTCTTCGGCGGACTCTCCGGACACCAGGGGGCGCTCCGGTCCGCCTTCCTCATCCGCTACGGTCTCGGCAAGGAAGCGTTCCTTGCCACCGGCATCATGATCGCGGTCTGCGTCGATCTCACGCGGCTCTCCCTCTATGCTTCCAACATGCTCGGCACGGACCTGCTGGAGCACCGGACCGTACTGATCACCGCCACTCTCTCCGCTTTTGCCGGAGCGTACCTCGGCAGTACAATGCTGACCAAGATCACCCACCGGACCGTGCAGCGGATCGTTGCGGTGATGCTCATCCTGATCGCGCTCGGCCTGGGCGTCGGCCTCCTTTAAAACGGACAGCGCGCCGTGGAAGGCGCGCTGCGGTGGATGCTCTCGTGTTCCGGAACCTGTCCGTTCACTTCCTGCTGTTCAGTTTGGAGAGCAGGCGCAGGATCTCGATATAGAGCCAGATGAGCGTCACCATCAGTCCGAACGCCGCATACCACTCCATGAACTTCGGCGCCCCCTGCTCCGCCCCTTTTTCGATGAAGTCGAAATCGAGCACCAGATTCAGCGCCGCGATCACCACCACCACCAGACTGAAGACGATCCCCATCGTGCTCGCACCGGAGACGAACGACAGGTTCGAGCCGAAGAAGCCCATGATCATGTTCACCAGGTACACCAGCGCGATGCCGCCGGTCGCCGCGAAGATCCCCAATTTGAAATTCTCCGTCGCTTTGATCACGCCGGACTTGTATGCCACCAGTAGTGCGCCGGCGGTACCGAACGTGAGCGACACCGCCTGTAGGACGATCCCCTCATACCGCGCTTCGAAGAATGCCGAGATACCGCCGATGGCGAATCCTTCCAGCACGGCGTAGAGCGGGGCGGTGACGGGGGACCATTCCTTCTTGAAGACGGTCACGATCGACACGACCAGTCCGCCGATCACACCGACCATCATCCACATCATCAGCGCCTCGGCCTGCTGCTCCAGGAAAAGTCCCCAAGTGTACGCGGCGGACGCGACGAGCAGCAACAGCATCATGGCGGTCTTGTTGACCGTCCCCTGCAGCGTCATGGCATCGGCAGCGCCGTACGAGCGGAGTTGTTCGAAGGTCTTATCGTTCAGTGCGGGATTGGCAGTTCTCATCATAACAGTGTTCTCCTTGATTGTTCGTTCATCGTATCAACAGCATCTTCTTCGTTTCGGTGGAATTCTTCGTCTGCAGCCGGTAGAAGTACGTACCGGACGGTGCCTCTTCGTCGCTCTCGATCCGTCCGTCCCACGACACCGTCGCCTTCCCCTTCTTCATCTCCCCTGCCGCCAGTGTGCGGACCCATGCACCGGTAATGTCATAGATCGAGATGGTCGCGTATCCGTCCTCCGGCACCGTGAAGGTGATGGTGGTCTGCGGATTGAACGGATTCGGATAGTTCTGTTCCAGCATTGGGCCGGCCGGCACCGCGACACCGTTCCGCACGCTCAGGGCCGTGCCGGGGGAATACTTCCACATGCCGGCACCGGAGACATACATCACCGAGTCGTTCACCTTGCGGAACCGGTTGAGGCTGTTCCCGATCGTCACGGAGGTCCAGGTCTCGCCGCCGTCCGTGGTCTGCTTCGGCGAGAGGGAGGTTCCTCCTGCCCATCCGAGCGTATCGTTGAGGAATCCGAGTCCCTGCACGAAGTATCCTGTCGTACTGAACAAACGATCGCTCCAGGAAATTCCGCCGTCGGTCGTCTTCAGGATGTACACCGGTGCCACGTTGCTGTTCCGCTGCAGGCTCACATACCCGGTCCGGCGGGACGGGAAGGTGATCTTCCAGGCCCATTCGTTGTTGCGCGGGGTGGTATGGACGGTATCCCACGTCTCGCCGCCGTCCGCGGTCATCAGGATGATGGCCCGCGAACTGGTATGGGTAGTATCGGTGAGCCCTACGGTGATGCCGGAATCCTTCGTGAAGAACCGCACATCGATGAGTCCGGCGGCATACGCATTCATATTCTTGGCGGTCCAGCTCTTCCCGCGGTCGGTCGTCTTATAGAAGGTCGCCGGCCCCCGCACCCGTCCCACGCCGTAGATGACCGAATCATTGAAGACATGCATCCCGCAGAATCCCCGTTCGATGGTCTTGCTGCTCAGCTGATGCTCCGGCGACCAGTTGAGTCCGCCGTCCGTTGTCTTATAGAGTATGACGGTATCGGTCGCCCCGGTATTGTTCGGATCCCCCCAGCCGAGCGCTCCGGCATATCCGTTCAGGCTGTCGAAGAACCCCACCGACCGGAAATGGGTCTTGCTGGTCTTGTCCAGCTGCTTCGTCCAGGTCACCCCGCCGTCCGTCGTCCGGTGGATCTGGCCGATGCCGTTCACCGCCCACCCCCGGTCCGCATTCAGGAAGAAATTATCATTGATGCGGGAGGCATAGGCCGTATAATTGAAATTGGTCTTCTTCCACGTTCCCGGCTGCTGGGCCGAAGCCAGCGTAACGGTCAGGAGCAGTGTGAGGAGGCGGACGGTCATGGGATCCTTTCAGGAGTGATGGGTGAATGCCGGAACTGTCCCAGAGTAATGAAATTTTCGGACTCTTACAACAGACCGCTGCCGCTGCTTCGTTCTTTGACTTTCGTCCCCGTTTGAAGTACCTTTGGGGAACACTAACCATTCCCGGATCGATGCCGAAACACGTACGTCTTCTCCTCATCACGCTCGTTCTCATCACGCTGCAAACCACGATCGTCAGTTTCACCTCCATCGCGAACATCATCCCGGATGTGATGCTGATCTGGATCGTGACGATCGCCGTGACGCAGGGACAGATCCCGGCGACGGTCTACGGCTTCGGCATCGGACTTGTGCTGGACCTGGTGAGCGGCCAGTTCCTCGGCCTCTCCGCCCTTTCCAAAACGGTGGCGGGATTCCTGGCGGGGTACTTCTACCACGAGAACAAGATCGGCATCAACCTGGCGAACTACCAGTTCCTGATCTTCACCGGCACCGCCGCGTTCGCACACAATCTGATCTACTTCATCATCTTCACTCAAGGGAGCGATGTGGACCTCTTCACCGCGGTGTTCCGGTTCGGTCTCTTCTCCACACTCTACACCACATTCATTGCGGCGATCCCCATGTTCATCAACGCCCGTAAACCGATGTATCGCTGAGAGCTTGCACCGCTATGATTGATGATTTTGCATCCGCCGAACGGCGGCTGGTGATCAGGATCGTGCTCCTTGCCGGATTCGCCATCCTGCTCGGACGGCTCTTCCAGCTGCAGTACATCAATGCGGAACTGTACGGCAAGGAAGCGGAGGAGAACTCCATTCGCAACGTGCCGAAGGTCGCTATCCGCGGCTACGTCTACGACCGGAACGGGAAGCTGCTCGTGGATAACCGTCCCTCGTACACCGTGATGCTCACCCCAGTCGACTTCGACAAACGGCAGCTGCCGCTCCTCGGCTCCATCCTCTCCATGCCGGTCGCCACCGTGCAGGAGAAGATCAACCGCGGCCGGAAGTACAATGCCTTCATCCCCACCCGCATCAAGCGCGACATCTCGTTCGCCGAGCTCTCCATGCTCGAGGAGCACAAGGACAAACTGTACGGCGTGGAGATCCAGATGGAATCCAAACGCCACTACCCGACGGATGCGCGCGGCAGCCACCTGTTCGGCTATGCGAAGGAGATCTCCGATGCACAGCTGGAGAAGCAGAAACAGGACTACCAGCCCGGCGACATCATCGGCAGCACCGGCATCGAAGCGAAGTACGAACAGTTCCTCCGCGGCGTGAAGGGATTCGAGTTCATCTCGCAGAATGCGAAAGGACAGATCATCGGCACGTTCGACAACGGGAAGCACGATATCCCGCCGGTGGACGGACTGGACCTGCATCTCTCCATCGACGGCGATGTGCAGGCGATGGCCGAATCGCTCCTGGCCGACAAGCGCGGCGCCGTGGTCGCCATCGACCCCCGCACCGGCGGCATTATCGCCCTGGTCAGCAAACCGGATTACGACCTCTCCCTGCTCAGCGGCACCACCCCGCCCGATGTCTGGCGCGCACTGAACAACGACGAAGGGATCCCGCTCTATAACAGAGCGACGCTCACCCGCTATCCTCCCGGCTCCACCTTCAAGATGCTCCTGGCGCTGACGGCGCTGGAGAAACGGATCATCGACGAGAACTGGAGCGTCACCTGCGTCGGTGCGTACCGGTACGGCAACAAGACCTTCAAATGCGAACATGTGCACGGACGCGTCGCCGTCGTCGAAGCGATCCACAAATCGTGCAACGTCTTCTTCTACCAGCTGATGCTGAAGGTGGGACTGGACGAATGGAGCGACATGGGGAAACGGTTCGGCTTCGGGAAACAGACGAAAGTGGACATCACGGAGGAGAACTCCGGACTGATGCCGGACCGGAATTACTATGACCGTATCCACGGCAAAGGGAAATGGACGCAGGGATATCTGATCAGCCTCGGTATCGGCCAGGGCGAGGTCGGCGTCACGCCGCTGCAGATGGCCAACTACGCCGCGATGCTGGCGAACAAAGGGAAGTACCATCAGCCGCATGCGGTCAGTTCCATCGTCAACAAACGGACGAAGGAGGTCCGCACGCCGAACGTGGAACAGCGCGAGGTGAAACTCTCCGAGCACACCTGGACGCTCGTCCGCGAAGGGATGCGCCGCGTTGTGATGGAGGCGGGCGGTACCGGCCGGGCCGCGAAGGTGCCGGGCATCCAGGTGGCGGGCAAGACCGGCACGGCGCAGAACCCGCACGGGAAGTCCCACGCCTGGTTCATGGGCTTCGCGCCGTTCGATGAACCGAAGATCGCCATCTGCGTGATGGTGGAGAACGTCGGCTACGGCGGCGCCTTCGCCGCCCCCATCGCCGGCTTCTGCATGGAGGAGTACCTCTACGGCGAGATCATCCGCTACAGCAAGAGTCCCATGCCGCTGGAACCGAACGAACCGGACGAGGAATCCGTAGCTGCCAACTGACCGACGATGAACTCATTCTTCAAGGAATATTTCGACCGGACCATCTTCTTCACCGTGCTCGCGCTCGCCGGGATCGGTCTGCTCTCCATCTACAGCGCCACGTACGATGCGTATGAAGGACGCGACTTCTTCCGGCAGCTGCTCTGGGTCGGCGTCGGTTTCGTCGCCATGATCTCCATGATGCTCCTGCCGCTGCGCTGGCTGCAGCGCAACGCACTCCGCATCTTCTTCGCCTCGCTCGGTCTGCTGGTGCTGGTGCTCATCATGGGGAAACGCGTCTACGGTTCCCAGAGCTGGCTCGGGTTCAGCGGTCTCGGCATCCAGCCTTCCGAGTTCGTCAAGATCACCACCATGCTCGCGCTCGCGGCGTTCCTCAGCCGGAGCGACGTGAAGGCGACCAATCTGAAGGACCTGGTCAAAACGAGTCTGCTCGTGGCGCTCCCGATCGGACTCATCATGCTCCAGCCGGATTTCGGCACCTCCCTCACCTACATCGCCATGTTCATTCCGGTGCTGTACTGGGCCGGCGCCTCGAAGTTCCTCATCATCATCATCATCGCGCCGGCGTTCGTCGCCGCCGCGTCCATCTTCGGCACCACACCGTTCCTCATCGTCCTGCTGCTGCTCGGTATCGGCCTGTTCATGCTCCGCGCGGAGAACCAGTTCCTCGCCACGGTCGTCTTCGGCGTGAATGTGGCGATCGGATTCGTGGTGCAGATCCTGTACGAGAAGCTCCCGCTCTACCAGCAGAAGCGCGTCGCGACCTTCCTCGACCCGAACAACGACCCGCTCGGCGCCGGCTACAACGTCATTCAGGCGAAGGTGGCGATCGGTTCGGGCGGACTGTGGGGGAAGGGATTCATGCGGGGGACGCAGACGCAGCTCAGTTTCATCCCGAAACAGTGGACCGACTTCATCTTCTGCGTTCCGGGGGAGGAGTTCGGGTTCCTGGGAGGGATCGTGGTGCTGGGACTCTTCGCTATCCTGCTCTTCCACGGCGTCCGGCTCGCCTCCATCGCCAAGAACCGCTTCGGTTCGCTGCTGGCCATCGGGTTCACGGCGCTCTTCACCTTCCATGTGTTCGTCAACATCGGCATGTCGGTCGGCCTGATGCCGGTCATCGGTATCCCCCTGCCGTTCCTCAGTTACGGCGGCTCTTCGCTAGTCTCATACATGATGATCGCCGGACTGATGATGAACGTGTACGCCAACCGCAAGGAATACTGACCGTCCGGGGACGGCACCTCCCATAACGAAGAACGGCCGCGTGTTCTTTGCGGCCGTTCCGTATTCCGATCACCATTCCCTGCTTTCGCCCAGTTTCAGCGCCCAGAGATCATCCTTGGGCAGCTGCATCCGGGCGGCAGCTTCGTACATCCGTTTCGGCGGATCGTCCGCCGGTTCGTCGGTCAGGATGAACGTGCCCCAGTGGATACCGAGCAGCTTCCTCCCGCGCACATCCCTATGGGTCATCAGTGCTTCCGCCGGGTCCATGTGAACAGGACGCATCAGTTTCCGCGGTTCATAGGCGCCGATAGGGATGAGCGTGAGATCGAACGGACCGAACCGCTTGCCGATGTTCGCAAAATGGGAGCAGTATCCGGAGTCGCCGGCAAAATAGAGCCGCTTCGTTCCCAGGACGCTCCACGAGCACCAGAGGGTCTGATTCCGGTCCCCCAGCCAGCGGCCGGAGAAATGCTGCGCCGGAGTGCAGACGATCTTCAGTCCCCCGAACGATGCCCCTTCCCACCAGTCGAGTTCCTCCACCGACCGGATGCCGCGCTCTTCGAACCAGTCGCGCACCCGCAGCGGTACGAAGAACTTCACGTTCGGATTCCGGTCGACCAGTTCTTCGATGCTCGCTTCGTCCAGGTGGTCGTAATGGTTATGGGAGATCAGGATGAAATCGATGGGAGGGAGTTTCTCGATCGGCATGCCCGGCTCGGAGATGCGGGGCGAGCCGGCCCATTTGAACGGACCGACACGCGAGGACCAGACCGGATCGGTGAGGAAGGTCTTCCCTTCCATCTGCACCAGCACGGTGGAGTGACCGATCCATGTGGCGGTGTACGGCTTGCCGCTGCCAATGAGCGTACCGTCGTTCACCTCGCGCGCGATCTCCGCCTTCTCCCCGTCCGCGAACGTGCCCGGCAGTTTCTTCAGGATCCACGGCGCCATCTCCGAGAAACCGGCCTCGGCGAAATCGGGGTCGGTATTGATGAACCCGTTCTCGCCGTGATGCTGCGGAAGGGATGATCCGGACTGTCCGAAAGCAGTCATTGACGGGAGCATCAGCGGTGTCACCAGTAGTTTTTTAAGAAGTGAGCGGCGATCCATGCTTCAAAGTATGAAGGAAATCCTATCAAGTGCAAGCGGACGGCGATGTTCATTGACAGACACAGTATCCGTATCAACGGATTCTCCGGAGGGATGTTGCATCGATTATTGTATTGAATTCACACTCTTTTTTCTCTATTCTTCGATCGTTGAATCCTTTTCCCGACCACCGGCATCCTATCCATGAAGCAACAGACGGAACCACTGACCGACGCAGCACTGATCTCCCGGGTGAAACAGGGGGATGAGCGTGCGTTCACCGCACTGGTGAAACGGTACGAGCAGACCGTCTGGGGATTCGCATTCAAACTGTGCCGGGACAAGGAGAAGGCGGAGGAATCGTTCCAGGATACCTTCATCAACGTCTACCGGAAGATCGGCCAGTTCGATGCCCGTGCCAAGTTCTCCACCTGGCTGTATACGATCGTTGCGAACAACTGTCTGATGCACCGCCGGAAGCGGAAGCTGGACGGTCTGATGGAATCGTACGATGAAGCGCCGGATCCGGAGAACGAATCCGTACAGAAACAGCTCGCGGCATGGGACGATTCCCCCATCCACACGGTGATGAACAAGGAACTGCGTGCACGGATGGATGAAGCGATCCAGGAACTTCCGGACGAGTACCGCGTGGTGTTCGTCCTGCGGGACCTGGAGGACCGGACGGCCGAAGAAACAGCGAAGATCCTGAAACTCTCCGTGCCGGCGGTGAAATCCCGGCTGCGCCGCTCCCGGATCTTCCTGCGGCATAAATTACACGACCTGATGGCAGCATGAAACGGACCCAACCCCATACCAAGATCCATGTCCACACCCTCTCCTGCGGGAAGGTGTATGAACACCTGTGCGAGAACATGGATGCGAAGCTGGACTCCGCCTCCTGCCGGCGGATCAAGGCGCATATCAAGGGGTGCACCAACTGCTCCGCTTTACTGGATTCGCTCAAAAAGACGGTTTTCCTCTATAAGAAATACCCTGCTCCCAAGCTCCCCTCTAGGAGCCGCCATAAGCTGTTCGCCGTGATCAAGCTGGACGGACAGAAAAAATCCTCCGCCCGCTGAATCCTTTTACCGGACCGCTGCATCCTATTCACAGACAGTCCATCTCCCTGTTCATCCAACCATTATTTTGAGAGGATCGCACCATGAAGAACAACATCGGCTCCGTCGAACGTCCCATCCGCATCGCCCTCGGGCTGTTCGTCACCTCCCTGGCATTCTGGGGTCCGGAAACTCCCTGGGCATATGCAGGACTCATCTTCGTCGCGACCGGATTCATGCGGTACTGCCCCATCTGGCACGTGCTCGGCGTGAACACCAATGCGAAGATCGAAACGGAGAAATTGAAATAGGTTCCCTGCGCTCCATTACTCATCAACGGACAAAGGCACGACAATGACAGAAGTACTCACGAACGATACCTTCAAAGCGAAGGTCTTCAACTACGAACTGCATAAGGAATGGAAGTACGACGGGGAACTCCCCGCGGTGGTCGATTTCTGGGCCCCGTGGTGCGGACCGTGCCGGTTCCTCAGCCCGATCATCGATGAGCTCTCCGAGGAGATGAAAGGACAGGTGCAGTTCTATAAAGTGAATACGGACGAGGAACAGGAACTGGCCGGTGTGTTCGGCATCCGCTCCATCCCCTCCCTGCTCTTCATCCCGAAGGAAGGGAAACCGATGATGGCGGCCGGCGCACTGCCGAAGAACGAGCTTGTGAAAGTGATCAACGAGAACCTGCTCGCCAAGAAGATCATCACACTGTCGTAACGGAAGGATGCACCATGCCGACCTATGAGTACCGCTGCACGGAATGCAGCGGCCAGTACGAGATCTTCCATAAAGTCCGTGAGGTGGAAAGCGATGTCATCTGTCCCGCTTGCGGCTCACCCTCCCATCAGCGGCTGATGTCGCTGACCGGAATGTCCATGAGCGGGTACGGTTCCTCCTCTGCATCATCCACATCATCCGCCGACAGCTGCGGCAGCGGAAGCTGCTGCGGCGGTTCGTGCGCCGTCAATTGATATGAGACAAACTGCCCTGACCGCTGTTCTTTTCCTGCTCTTCACCCTGACCGCCTTCGGCGCTCCGCCGCAGACCGGCATGGTGAACACCAACATCTCCGCTGCCACGGCGCGCACCATGATGATGAAGGACACCAACGTCATCGTCCTGGATGTCCGTTCGCCGCGGGAGTACAACGACGAACGGATCGCGAATACGCCGCTCATGCCGCTGCAGTTCCTGGAGCGGAAGATCAATGAGCTGGAACGGTACAAGAAGAAGAAGATCATTGTCTACTGTCATTCCGGCAACCGGAGCGAACTGGCCGTGGAGATCCTCCGGGAGTACGGCTACAATGCGCTCAATATGGAGGGGGGCATCCTCCGGTGGAAAGCGAACCGGTTCCCGACCATCAGCGGAGGTGTGCGATGAGTCCGGACCAGATCTTCCTCTATGCCCTGCTCGGCATCATGGCCGTCTTCTATATCCGCAAGCAGCTGCTGGCGCGCTCGCTGAACCAGTATTCCGGTACGGAAGCGCGGGAGAAGATGAAGAGCGGCAGCATCCTGCTGGATGTGCGCACCGCGCAGGAGCGGCGCTCGGTCTCCCTGCCGAACTCCCTCCACATCCCGCTGCATGAACTCTCCTCGCGGATGAAGGAACTGGAGAAGCACAAAGGGAAGGAGATCATCTGTTACTGCGCCAGCGGATCGCGCAGCGTGAATGCCGGTATCAAACTGAAGAAGGCGGGATTCACCGTGGGGAATTTGACGGGAGGGATCGCATCATGGAATTACTGAAGCGGCTGAACGTCTGGCAGAAACGCGGTATCGCTGCCGTGCTCGGCGGGATCGCCGGATACACTTACTACTATTATATCGGCTGCGTCAACGGCACCTGTGCCATCACCAGCAACCCGTACATCTCCACCCTGTACGGCATGGCGGCAGCAGCGCTGCTCATCGACGGGAAGAAACGGACGACGGAAGGGAACGACAATGGAACAGACTCCACAGCAGCCGATCAAAAAGTATAAGAGTTTCACCTATCACACCAACGTGGCGTGGACGTCGGACCGTCAGGGCACGCTGCGCGCCGACGGTAAACCGCAGCTCGAGGTCTCCAGTCCGCCGGAATTCAAAGGGATCCCGGGTGTCTGGACACCGGAGGATTTGTTCGTTGCCGCCGTTGAGATCTGTCAGATGTCCACCTTCCTATCCTTCGGTGCACGGAAGGAACTGCCGCTCCGCTCCTACGTGAGCGCTGCCGAAGGGACGCTCGAGTTCGTGGACGGGAACTACCGGTTCACCTCTATCACCATCCGTCCGGTCATCACCGTCGGCAGCGGCTGGACGAAAGAACAGGTCGACGGCTTGGTGCACACTGCTCATGATCATTGCCTGATCGGCAACTCCATCACTGCCACGGTCACCGTGGAGCCGACCATCATCATCGAATGATCACAGAACATACATCAGGGAACACTATGCAGTACGGAATACGTACGACGACCTCCTATTCCTTCGAACAAGCGGTCGAACGGGTCACCGAGGAACTGAAGAAGGAAGGGTTCGGCGTGCTGACGTCCATCGACATGAAGGAGACGCTGCACAAGAAGCTCGGCGTGGAGATCGGACGCTACACCATCCTCGGCGCCTGCAACCCGCAGTTCGCCAACAATGCGCTGAAGGCCGAGCAGGAGATCGGACTCTTCCTTCCCTGCAATGTGATCGTGTATGAGGACGGAGCGGGTGTCACCGTTTCCGCGTTCGATCCCTCCGTGATCGATGCCGTCATCCCGAACGACGCACTGCACACCCTCTCCCGCGATGTGCAGCAGCGCCTTCGCAACGTCATCGCCGCACTCTGACCTTGCTCCGCGATGCCTGTCCGTTCCGTTTCCCCCAATGAACTCTCCGCCATGAACGCTGCGGAACCTCGTCCGCTCATCATCGATGTGCGGACGGAGAACGAGCGGTCATCCTTCGGCTGGATCGACGGTTCGATCTCCATCGCGCAGCAGGGGATCGCACAGTTCCTGCAGCACACCCCTCCCGACCGGGAAGCACTCATCATCATCGTCTGCCAGACCGGTGCCCGGTCCGCCGCCGCCGCCCGTCAGTTCGCCGAAGCAGGCTACACGAACATCGGCGATCTCTCCGGCGGGATGCTGAGTTGGATGCTCCGCCGTCTGCCGGTCCGGCGCTGACTGACCCGCAGCGGCCTCCTTTTTGTATATAACGGACATAGATGTTTTTGTTGACTTGTGCACCCCTTTTTCGTATTTTTGTAGTCCAAATTTGAACCACAGAGACACACGGAATAAACGGAAGGAACAGGAACAATGTACGCAGTAGTGGAAATTGCAGGACAGCAATACAGAGTGAATCCGGCGGAAAAGCTGTACGTGTCGAAACTCGACAGTGCCGTGGACAGCGTCGTGACGTTCGATAAAGTGCTGCTTCGTGCGGACGATAAGAAGGTCACGGTCGGCAATCCGGTCGTGAAGGGCGCGACGGTCGTGGCGAAGGTGCTGGCGCACAGCAAGGACGACAAAGTGATCGTGTTCAAGAAGAAACGCCGCAAAGGGTATCGCGTGAAACGGGGTCACCGTCAGCAGTACACGCAGATCGAAATCACGTCAATCAATTAAGTCTACTGATTTAGAGGAGTTTGAACCATGGCACATAAAAAAGGGGCCGGAAGTACCAAGAACGGGCGCGACAGTAATGCCCAGCGTCTTGGTGTGAAGCGTTTCGGCGGAGAATTGGTCAACGCGGGCGAGATCCTGGTGCGGCAGCGCGGTACGAAGTTCCACCCGGGCGACAATGTCGGCCGCGGCGGCGATGATACCCTCTTCGCATTGAAGACCGGACGCGTGAAGTTCCACATGATCAGCAAGACCCGTCAGGCCGTCTCGATCATCACGCAGTAACCCCTCGCGGGGACATTGCACGAAGGTATTCCAAGCGTCCGCTGTTGTGGACGCTTTTTTTTTACCCGGCTGCGTCATCCGGTCCGGCCGGTTCCACCGTCATTCACCCAGTCAATCAAAACCGAGGAGAACGTATGAAGATCACCGTCATTGGAGCGGGCAATGTGGGCGCCACCGCCGCACAGCGCATCGCCGAGAAGGAACTCGCCAACGAAGTCGTCCTGGTGGACATCGTGGAAGGCATCCCGCAGGGCAAGGGTCTGGACATGTATGAATCCGGCCCCGTGGAAGGATTCGACACCGTCGTGACCGGCACGAACACCTACGACGCCACTGCCGGCTCCGAGATCGTCGTCATCACCGCCGGCATCCCGCGCAAACCGGGGATGAGCCGCGATGACCTGTTGAACACCAATGCCGGCATCATCAAATCGGTCACCTCGCAGGTCTGCGCGAAGTCGCCGAACGCCATCCTCATCGTCGTCTCGAATCCGCTCGATGTGATGGTCTATGTCGCACAGAAGGCCTCCGGCTTCCCGCGCGAACGGGTCATCGGTATGGCCGGCGTGCTCGATACCGCCCGCTACCGCACCTTCATCGCGATGGAACTCGGCGTCTCCGTCGAGGATATCACCGCGCTGATCCTGGGCGGACACGGCGACTCCATGGTCCCGCTCCCGCGCTACACCTCCGTGGCCGGCATCCCGCTCACCGAACTGATGTCCCAGGAGAAGATCGACGCCATCGTGAAGCGTGCCCAGAACGGCGGCATCGAGATCGTCAATCACCTGAAGACCGGCAGCGCCTTCTACGCACCCTCCTCCGCCGCGGTGCAGATGGTGGAAGCGATCGTGAAGGACAAGAAACGCATCCTTCCCTGCGCCGTGATGCTGAACGGCGAGTACGGCATCAAGGATACCGTCGTCGGCGTACCGGTGAAGCTGGGCCGCAAAGGGATGGAACAGATCGTCGAGATCAAGCTGACCGCGGAAGAGACCGCGATGCTGAAGAAATCGGCCGATGATGTGAAAGTGAACATGGATAAAGTGGCATAATCCACCGCACCGTTCCAAAAAACAAAACGCCCCGCAGCTCTGCGGGGCGTTTTGTTTTACCTTCCTCGTTCACACCGTGTCTGTCTGGAATTCCTCCTCCGGCGCTGCTATACCCACAGTGCATCACACCTGACTTCGGATATGCGGTCTTCTATTGTTCATTGTTAATTGTTAATTGCTCTTCGGGATCCCCATCTCCTCCAGCAGGAATCCCGCTTCTCCCACCTTCTCCACATTCCACAGCACATAGCGGATGTCCACAGCGATGGAACGGCTGTAACTCTGGTCCCAGGCATAGTCATTGATCGTTGCTTCGAATGCCCGGTCGAAATTGACGCCGATCAGTTCCCCTTTGGCGTTGAGCACCGGACTGCCGGAGTTGCCGCC
>JABWAK010000113.1 GCA_013361065.1 Bacteroidota bacterium | reverse complement strand
GGCGCCGATGGCCTTCCGGATGCCGATCTCCTTCGTCCGCTCCGTCACCGACACGAACATGATGTTCATGATGCCGATGGCGCCGACGAAGAGCGACAGGGCGGTGATGAACAGTCCGATGCCCGCCACCACGCCGCCGATGGCGTTGAAGGTCTGGATGAACATCTCCTGCTGGTTGATGGCGAAGTCATCCTTCGCGCCCGGTTTCACACCGCGGGCCTTGCGCAGGATGCCGCGGAGCTCCTCCTTGGTGTTCTCAAGATCGTTGATGTTCGCCGCCTTCACGTGGATGTCCATCCCGCGGCGGACGTTGCTGAACTTCTGCAGGAAGTTGGTGATGGGAAGATAGACCCGGTCATCCATGTTCATGCCGAGGAAGCTTCCCTGTTTGGCCACCACACCCACTACGCGGAAGGAATGGGAACCGAGTTTCACCATCTTGCCGAGCGGCGTCTCGTTCGGGAAGAGCTTTTCCGCGATGGTATAGCCGAGCACCACCACCGGACGGTCGCCGTTCGATTCCGCCTGGGAGAAGAAGCGTCCCATTTCCATCGTGAGCCCGCCCACGGTCACATACTGCTCGTTCACACCGATGGCGATGATGCCGTCCGAACTGAGGCTGCGGTACTTGATCGGGAGGCGCGTGCCGGTCAGCGGGGTCACCGCTGCGATGGTCGTTCCCTGGTCCCGCACCGCCTTGAACTGTTTCAGGTCGATGTTCTTCCGGTTGCGCGATGCATCGAAATCCTCCTGGCTGGAGAACCAGGAGAACTTCTGGACAAAGAGCACATCCGCCCCGATCTTGGAGACCATCTCGTTGAACGAGCGGCTCATCCCTTCGATGGCGGTCCCCATGAGCGTCACGGAGACGATACCGATCACGATACCGAGCGTGGTCAGCACGGAACGCATCTTGTTCGCCCGGATCGCCTGGAAGGAGATACCGAGCCCTTCCTTCACCTCATATGCGAAATCTGTGATCTTCATGGTCTCTCAGCGCTGGGAATGGGTGTGCATCAGTGGTGGACGCCGGGGAGGATGCGGTCCTCCACGATGGTATCGGATTCCACCATGCCGTCGCGGACGCGGATGATGCGGTGCGCGTGCCGGGCGATATCCTCTTCGTGCGTCACCAGGATGATGGTGTTGCCCTGGGCATGCAGTTCATTGAACAGACCCATGATCTCCACACCGGTCTTCGAATCCAGGTTACCGGTCGGTTCGTCCGCCAGGATGATGGAGGGTTTGGTGACGAGCGCCCGCGCCACGGCCACACGCTGCCGCTGACCGCCGGAGAGCTCGTTCGGCTTGTGATGCATACGGTCCGCCAGTTTCACGTGCGAGAGCGCCTCTTCCGCGAGCGCCTTCCGTTCCGTCTTCTTCATGCCGGAATAGATGAGCGGGAGCTCGACATTGTGAAGGGCGTCCGACCGGGCGAGCAGGTTGAACGTCTGGAAGACGAACCCGATCTCCTTGTTGCGGATCTTCGCCAGCTCGTTATCGTTCATCTCGCTCACGTTCACGCCGTTGAACTCGTAGAGTCCGGAGGTCGGCGTGTCCAGGCAGCCGAGCACGTTCATCAGCGTCGATTTGCCGGAACCGGAGGGTCCCATGATGGCGACATACTCGTTCTTCATGATCTGCAGGGAGACGTCGACGAGTGCATTGACCTCCACCGTGCCCATCACGTAGGTCTTCTTGATGTTCTTGATGTTGATGACTGGCTGCATAGGGTCCTTAGAGTTCTTTGATCTTCTTCTGTGCGGTCTCCGCCCGCCGTCCTTTCGGTTCGACGGTGAGGAACCATTGATAGGTCTCTTTCGCTTTCTGTTTGTTCCCCTGGAGTTCGTAGCACTCCGCCAGGGAGAAGATGGAGGGTGAGAATCCTTTGTCCATCGAGAGCGCCAGATGGTACTTGGCCACCGCCTGGTCGTACTTCCCTTCCGCCTTCAGCACATCGCCGTAACTGTCATGCGCATCGGGGTTCTTCGGGTCGGCCGCCGCATACTTCTTCATCTGTTCGTAGGCCTCGGCGTACCGGCGGGTGTTCATATAGAGATAGCCGAGCTGTTTGTATCCGTTCCCCTTCTCCGGCGCGGCGGCGATCGCTTTCTTGATCTGCCGTTCCGCTTCCGCCGTATCCTTCTTGACGCGGTTGTAATAGTTCGCCAGCAGCAGGTACCCGCGGAGCGGTTCGAGTTTCACGATCGCATTCGCCTGGTCGAACGCCTTGTCGGTGCTGCCGCCCATGAATCCGGGCGCCATCACATAATAGTTATAGAGCGCGAGCCGTGCATCCACGTTGGACGGATCGAGCTCGCTGGCCCGCTGGAACGCATTCTTGATCTTCGGCGCCAGCAGTCCCTGCGACAGCACATTGGCGGTCATCGCCTGCTGACCGAGGATCTGTCCGCGGAGCAGGTGGTATTTGGAGACGCCGTCGTTGATGTCGATCGCCTCGTCCACACTCTCCTCCGCTTCATCCAGCTGCTGCTCGATCATCAGCGTCATGGCAAGGAAATAATGGCTCTCCGCATCCTTGCCGTTCCGCTGCACCGCCTGCTCGAAATAGGCGCGTGCTTCGGCGTACTTCTTCGCGTTCAGGAGACGGATACCGGTGCTGTCCGTCTGTGCGGCGAGCAGGACCGGTATCATCAAACAGAACAGCAGCGGGCGGACGAAGGACATCATCACTTCTTCTCTTCCTTCTTGCCCATCGCAAACTTCGGTGCGGCGGTCTCCACTTTCACTACGGCGCCGTCCTCCAGCTCACGGTTGATCGCTTTGTAGCTGCCGCTGACGACCATGGCATCCTCGGACAGTCCCTCGGAGATCTCCGCATATCCTTCGTCGTTGATGCCGCGTTTCACCGGCACCATCTTCGCTTTGCCATCCTCCACGATGAAGACGCATTCCACCGGCTTGTCATTGGTGGCAAGGCCTCCGCCTTCCCCTTCCTTCTTCTCCTCGCCGCCCTCTTTCGGCTTGTCGCCCGGGCCTTTCGGCGCACGGGTGGTGACGCTCTGGATCGGCACGGCGATGATATTCTTCTTGGTCTCGGTCTCGATATCGGCGGTCATGGACATGCCGGGACGGAGTGCGACGTTCTTATTCAGAACGCGGATCTTCACCTCGAAGTTCGTCACTTCCTCCTGCGTGCCGAGACCTTTGGACTTGGCGGTATTGGCGATCTCATAGACCACGCCGGTGAACTTGGCATCCGGATAGGCATCGATGGTGATGCGGGCGGTGTCGCCGATGCTGATATTCACGATATCATTCTCGCCGACATCCACGCGTGCTTCCATCATGGAGAGGTCCGCCACAGTCATGATCTGCGTCCCCTGCGTGAAGCTGCTGCCGCTCACCCGCTCGCCGAGTTCGGAGAGGAGCTGGGAGACGGTGCCGTTCATCGGGGAATAGATGGTGGTCTTGGCCAGACTCTCCTTCGCATCACGGAGCGACGCCTGGGCCTGCTGCACGCCGGCCTGGGCCGATTCATACTGCGACTTGGCGGCATTGTAGGAGGTCTTCACTGCGATGTATTCCTGATCGGAGAGGAGCTTCTTCTCGTACAGTTCCTGTGCGCGCTTGTACTCCGATTCCGCCTTCTCCAGGTTCGCCTTCTGCAGGTTCATGTTGGCACGGGCCGACTGGAGACCGGCTTCGGCACGGTCCACCTGCGCCTGATACTGGTCCGGTTTGATACGGACGAGCAGTTCGCCCTTCTTCACTTTATCCCCTTCCTTCACCGGCAATGCCGTGATCTCGCCGCTCACTTCCGCGTTGATCTTCACCATGGTCTCCGGCTGGATCTTCCCGGAGGCGTTCACCACCTGGGTGATGGAGCGCCGGGCGACCTTTTCGGTCTGCACGGTGATGATGTTCTCCTTCTTGCTTCCCAGGACGACCACCAGCACCAGCACGACGGCGATGACGCCGATGCCGGAGAAGATGAACAGTTTCTTTTTGTTCTTTTTACCGTTTGCCATACTCACTCCACTGATAGATGATGTTTAGAACTTCTCTCTGCCGACCGCGATCCTGTACTGCAGTTTCGCATAGATGAAATCGTAGGACGATGAGACCTTGTTGCTGATGGCGCTCGTGTAGTTCGCCGTGGCGACCAGAAGGTCCAGCAGCGTGTTCGAGCCGAGGTTGTACCGCTCCTCCGCGATGCGGCGGTCCTCCTCCGCCGAACGCAGGTTCTTCAATGACACATCGTAGCGTTTGCGGGCCGATTCCAGACTGAGCAGCGCGGAGCGGACATCCTTCGCCACGCGGCGCTTCGCCTCCTCCACCTGCTGCTCCGCCAGTTCGAAGTTCAGCGCGCTGTTCTGCGACGCGGTGGAGGTCTGGAACCCGTTGAAGATCGGCACGGACAGCGACAGCCGCCAGTTCCACGTCTTGGTATCGGAGATGGTGCCGAGACCGTCGCCGGACATGCCGTACCCTGCGCCGAGGCTCAGCGTGGGATAGTGACCGGACCGGGCGATGGTAAGATCGTTCGCCGAGACATCCCGTGCCAGCAGGGAGGCCTTATAGTCGGGACGCGCTTCGAGCGCTTCCTGCACCAGCTTGTTGTAATCGGCATACTCCTGCTGCAGTGAATCAAAATTCAGGTTCTCCAGCTGCTGCAGCACGGTGGCATCGACGAAGTTGTAGTCCCTGGTCACGTCGAGACCGAGCAGGAAGAGCAGGTCCTGTTTGGAATTGTCATAATTGCTCTGCGCATTGATCAGCGAGAGTTCATCGTTCGCCGTCTGCACCTGCTGACGGTAGACATCTGCTTTCGCCACGGCACCGACCTTGTTCGATTCCTCGATGCGGGAGAGCTGCTGCTGGGACCGTTTCAGATTCTCCTGGCTCACCTTCAGCAGCTGTTCGTTGCGGAGCACGGTGAGATACGCCTGCTGCACGACCAGCACGGTGGTCTGCTTCTGTTTGGCGAAGTTCAGCGCGGCCGCATCGGCGGACGAGGAAGCTCTATTATAGGATGAGATGTTGCGGAACCCGTCGAACAGGGTCACATTGGCATTGAGCCCTGCGCTCGCACTGCCGTTGGCAGAGACGCCGGAGGGAACGAAGAGCGTCGGATCGAACGAGGAGCCGTTCCGGCCAACGCTGGCGGAAGCGGAGAGTGTCGGAAGGAAATCACCGACAGCGGCGGTCAGGTTCGATTCGGAGATCTGTAAGGAATTTCGGGAACGGATGACATCGATGTTCTTGTCCAGCGCGGTTTGAATGGACTGCTGCAGGGTGAGCGTCTCTTGCGCCTGGCCGGCACCGATGAAAACCAGCGAAATCAGCGCAATTGTGAGGATTTTTTTCATTACTGTCTCCATAGATGGCAAAACTATGAATTGTTAACGGTTGAGAACATCAAAAGTTACAAGGAAATTCCGTAAACCCATTGATTTGACGGGGATAACCAGCGGCGGTTTAACGGTACGGATCAGGTCAGGAGGGCGGTCCGTACTCCCGGATGACCTCATCCTTGATCTCCAGCAGGTACTGCAGCGCAGGATCGTGCTCGTTCGGGATGCGGCCGTCGAGGATCGCCTCTTCGATGCGGGATTTGAGAACGCCGACCAGTTTCCCGGCAGGGAGACCGGTGATGGTCATGATCTCATCCCCGCGCACCGGCGGCTGGAAGGCCCGCATGCGGTCCTTCTCCTCCACCTCTTTCATCTTTGCGTAGACGAGATCGTAGTTCTCGGAGTACTGTTTGACGAGCTTCGGATTCTTGGAGGTGATGTCCGCACGGCAGAGCGTCATGAGATCGTCGATCTGCTCGCCGGCCTCGAACAGGATGCGGCGCACGGCGGAATCGGTGACGGTCTCGTCCACCAGCTGCATGGGACGCTGGTGGAGACGGACGATCTTCTCCACGTACGGGATCTGGTCGAACGGCAGCTTCAGCCGCCGGAAGATATGCTTCACCATCCGCGCGCCGATCTCCTCGTGACCGTGGAATGTCCAGCCGGTCCCCTCCACGAACTTCTTCGTCTTCGGTTTGGCGATATCGTGCAGCAGCGCCGCAAGACGCAGATAGATGTTGTCGGTCATCCCGCAGATATTGTCCACCACCTGACAGGTATGCAGGAAGACATCCTTATGGTGATGGTCCTGCCGCTGGTCCACACCGGAGAGGTCCGCCACCTCGGGGAAGACGATGCGCATGATGCCGGTATCGAACATCAGACGGAGGCCGACGGAGGGACGGGGACTGGCCATCACCTTCATGAACTCCTCGGTGATGCGCTCCTGCGAGATGATGGCGAGCCGGTCCCGCACCGGCGGGATGGCGTCGAGCACGCCCGGTTCGATGGTGAATCCCAGCTGTGCAGCGAACCGGACCGCGCGCATGATGCGGAGCGGGTCATCATCGAACGTGGCCGCAGGATCGAGCGGCGTACGGATGATGCGGTTCTGCAGGTCGGCTGTGCCGCCGAACGGGTCGGACAACACACCCCATGTGGGCGTGTTGAGCGACACCGCCATGGCATTCACGGTGAAATCGCGCCGCGAGAGGTCCTCCTGCAGCGTGCCGACCGCCACGGTGGGATTGCGGGAGTCGCGGTGGTACTGCTCCTTGCGCGAACCGACGAACTCGATCTTCCCGCCGTCCACCGGCATCATCGCGGTACCGAACTTCTCGTAGGTGACGATCTTCCGTTTCTTCATCGCCACGGCGACCGCTTCGGCAAAGGCGATGCCGCTGCCGACCACCACGATATCGATATCGTTCACTTCCTTGCCGAGCAGCAGGTCCCGGACATAGCCCCCCACCACGTAGGCCTCCACCCCGTGCTCGTCGGCCACTGCGCCGATCTTCTTCAAATATGGATTGGTCAATTCTAGTGTCATGGTCCCTGGATCATTCCCTTACACGGCGAACCGCTGTACCTGGATCTTCTGCAGGATCTGCTGCGCCACTTCCAGCGCCATCCGGCCGTCCTCGCCGTTCACGACGGGCCGTGTGTTGTGCTGCACCGCATGGACGAACGATTCCAGTTCGTAGTGCAGTGCGTTGATCTTCTTCATCTCCGGCTGTTCGTAGATGATGCTGCGCTTGTTCTTCCCTTCGCCGATCTGTCCCAGCAGCATGGTGGACCAGATGCTCCCTTCCCCTTCCTTGCCGAGCCGGAACACATCGGCGCTCCCCTGCTGGAAGTCGATGGCGATGTACGCATTCGCCTGGAACATCCGCATCTTACGCATCTTTGTGCGGGAGATGCGGCTGGCGGTGACGTTCGCCACGCAGCCGTTCTCGAACTGCAGTCGGGCATTGGCGATGTCCGGCGTGTCCGACACGACAGCGACGCCGTTCGCATCGATCTGTTTCACCGGGCTGTTCACCAGGCTGAGGATGATGTCGATGTCATGGATCATCAGGTCCAGCACCACCGCCACATCGGTGCCGCGGGGATTGAACTGAGCCAGCCGGTGCGATTCGATGAACATCGGCTTCAATTGATACGATTCCAGCGAGATGATGGCGGGATTGAACCGCTCGATATGTCCCACCTGGATGAGCACCCCTTGCTGCTTTGCCAGTGCGATCAGCTCGTCCGCCTCGGTGAGTGTGGAGGTGATCGGTTTCTCGATCAGCACATGCTTGCCGGCCCGGAGCGCCTCCATGGCAACCGCATGATGGGTAGTGGTCACCGTGGCGATACTCACCGCATCCACCGCAGCGAGCAGTTCCGCGATGGAACCGAAGGCGGTCACGCCGTACTTCGCTGCGACGCTCTTCCGTTTCTCGGCATCCGTATCATACACGCCGATGAATGCCGCATCGCTGATCTCCGCATACATCTTGGCATGCAATGATCCCAGATGCCCTGTGCCGATGACGCCGACGTTGACCTTTGCCATGTGATGTTCCCCCGATTTCAATTCTTCGGTTGTGTATAATAGACCGGGCCATTATTGATGATCTTCTGGATCGGAAATCCGGTCTTCTTCCCGGGATCCGATGTCCCGGCGTTCCGCACACGGAGCGACCCGATCACCCTGTCCACTCCACCCAGCCGCCGGTCCGCATAATAGACCAGCACGGTGTAGCGGTTGATGGTGCGCCAGTCATTCCCCTCCAGCGTGAACCAATCCTGCTGCTGCACGGTTCCATCCGGCGCCGGTGTGCCGAGCACGTACTGATAATCATAGACGCCGCGGCGGACCCAGAAGCGGAGCACGTACAGTCCGGAGACGGTATCCGGTTTCATCTCATACTCCGGCAGCACCTTCCAGCCGCTGAACCCGCCGGTCACGTACACCTTCTGCGCCGGAGGTTCGGCCAGACGGAGACGGAGTTCCACTTCCAGATAATCGGAGTTGGTACCGGTGAACGCATCTGCTTTTGTCGCTCCGTTGGCATCGGGCTTCCCCTGCCACCGGAAGCGCGAGACGTCCGGACCGTCGCGCAGCACCGCCGGCTGATTGTTCGGATAGAAGGCGACGGACGAGAGGTCCATCCGCCGGTACTCGTTCCCGACCGGCACATCGCGGCGGATGAAGGTGCGGTTCGGACGGAGCAGATTCTCGACGAAGGACTCGGGATCATCATCCTTCGTGTCGATGAAGACCGGCCGGTCAAGTTCCCAGTTGCGGATGACCGCCACGCGGTCCACATCCTCATGCGCGACGGAAGCCCTGTCCGCCGCCGTGAACTCCGCCGGGAGATCGACGGCAACCGAGGTCCAGATCCTCTGATTGAACGGCGGTTCGTACTCCGAATGGTAGCGGTTCTCCATCGTCACGACGAGCGGGATGATATTCTCGGTGACAATGAACCGTCCTTCGGCCAGCACCGCATCGGCCGCATCCGCATCCACGATGCGGTAGATGTAATTGCCGGAGTACCGGAACGCCACCCGGTTGCGTGTGTTGGGGAAGGAGTTCCGGTAGCGGTACCGGTACTGATAGACCGCTGCCGGTGCCGGTGCATAGAGCAGCATCTCCGCCCGGATGGTGCCGGGGTCGTTGATGAAGGAATTCTGTTCCACTTTCCAGTCCCGCGTGGAATGATAGAACAGGATATGCAGGTTCGGCGGAATGTTCGTCGCCACATCGAATTCGATCGTCACCTGTTCACCGGCGGCGATGACCGGCGGACGGTACTCATCCCCTGCCGCGAAGGTGCGGAGACCGAAGATCTCCACCTGCGCCGCAGCGGCGGTATCGAGGAACAGAAGAGCGGACAGCAGACGGAGCAGAACTGTGGACTTCAGCATGACATCCTTCTCCCTTCAGGAATAGATCCGGTGCAGCCAGGCGGCGAACTCGTCAACATCATGGAAGAGATGGTCCGGGCCCAGCGCCATCACGGCATCCTTCCCGTACGAATCCCAGACCACCGAGGCGACCTCCACCCCGGTCTCCCGTGCTGCGGTGATATCGGCGACCGCATCCCCCACCATGAGCGCTTCCTCCGGCGCGATGCCGAACCGCTGCAGGATCCTTCGGATCCCGTCGCCGGACGGTTTATGCAGTTCCACATCGTCCCCGGTGACGGTCATCTCAAAGTACGAAGTAATCCCGAATTGTTCGAGTGTGATATCGGTGGTCATACGCCCTTTCCCGGTGAACAGCGCGAGGCGGACCCCCGAACGGCGCAGGAATTCCAGGATCTCGACCGTTCCGGGATAGATCTCCGCCAGCCGATGGTGCTCACTCCGGTAGAACTGATAGTACTCCTCCATCGCCCGGCCGATTTGCTGCGTGCCGATCATGTTGCGGACCGCCTCCTCTTCCGGCGGACCGAAATAGGCGATGATCTCCGGCGGCGTGAGCTGTTTTCCGAGATACTTCCCCGCCACATGATTGAACGAATCGAAGATGAGCTGATTCGTCCGGGTGAGGGTCCCGTCCATATCGAAGATGATGGTGCGATAGCGTTTCATGGAAATAAAAAAAGCGTCACGATGCAGACTGCGGCATGCTGACGCTTTGGAATGTGATCGGATAGCGAATGGTCGATAGAGCGAACGGACGGACCGTCCCGAAGGACGGTCCGCTTCCTTTCTTCATTATGCGATGGTGACGTCCTTGGACAGGTACACATCCTGGATGGCGTTCAGGATGGCAACGCCGTCCTTCATCGGTTTCTGGAACGCCTTGCGTCCGGAGATGAGTCCCATACCGCCGGCGCGTTTGTTGATGACGGCGGTCTTCACAGCATCCGCCAGATCGTTGGCACCGGAGGCGCCGCCGGAGTTGATCAGACCGGCGCGGCCCATGTAGCAGTTGGCCACCTGGTAGCGGGTAAGGTCGATCGGATGGTCGCTGGAGAGTTTCTCGTACACCAGCTTGTCGATCTTGCCGTAGCTGGAACCGCTCATGTTCAGCGCATTGTAGCCGCCGTTGTTCTCGGGGAGTTTCTGTTTGATGATGTCCGCCTGGATGGTCACACCGAGATGGTTCGCCTGACCGGTGAGGTCCGCGGAGACATGGTAATCCTTCTCCTTCGTCTTGAAGGCATTGTTGCGGGTGTAGCACCACAGGATGGTGCCCATGCCGAGTTCGTGTGCCTGCTGGAACATCTGGCTCACTTCCCAGATCTGGCGGCGGGATTCGGGGGCGCCGAAGTAGACGGTCGCGCCGACGGCGACGCAGCCCATGTCCCACGCCTGCTTGATGCTGGCGAAGAGCGATTCGTCGTACGTGTTGGGGTACGACATGAACTCGTTATGGTTGAACTTGAGGATGAACGGGATCTTGTGCGCGTACTTGCGCGCCACGGAGCCGAGCACGCCGAGCGTGGAGGCGACGCCGTTGCAGCCACCTTCGATGGCGAGCTTCACGATGTTCTCGCCGTCGAAGTACATCGGGTTCTTGGCGAAGGACGCGCCGCCGCTGTGCTCGATCCCCTGGTCCACCGGCAGGATGGAGAGATAGCCGGTGTTCGCCAGGCGGCCGGTGCCGAACAGCTGCTGCAGGCTCTTCAGGACGGGCGTGGGACGGTCGGTCTGGATGAAGATATCGTCCACGAAGCTCGGGGACGGGACGTGGATCGATGCTTTCGGGATGGTGGTGCAGGTGTGCTCGAGCAGATGCTTCGCATCGGCACCCAGGAGTTCGGGGATGTTCACGGACATAGGTACTGCTCCTTATTTCGCGATCAGTTTCTTGTACGCTTCCACATCCAGCAGGTTCTTCACCTCGTCCGGATTCGTCAGCGTCACTTTGATCATCCAACCGCGTTCGTATGGTTCTTTGTTGACGAGTTCAGGCGAATCCTGAATCTCCTTGTTGACCTCTTTGACGGTCCCGGTCACCGGCGAGTACAGATCGGAGACCGCTTTCACCGCTTCGACCGTGCCGAAGGACTGTCCTGCTTCGACCGCTTTGCCGGCGGACGGGAGTTCCACGAAGACGATATCGCCGAGTTCCCCCTGCGCGTACTCCGTGATGCCGATGGTGCCGACCGTGCCGTCGATCCGGACCCATTCATGGTCCTTGGTGTATTTGAGCTGTTCGGGAAAGTTCATAGTATGCTTTCTTCAGAGTGGTCCGTGCCGGCGTGCGGCCGGGCGGACCGGATGAGTGGTCAATCCTTGAATTGGAACGTTTCGATGAATTTCGTGTCGAAGATACCGCTGCGGAACTTCTCGCTCTTCATCACTTTCTTGTGGAACGGCACGGTGGTGCTGAT
>JABWAK010000112.1 GCA_013361065.1 Bacteroidota bacterium | reverse complement strand
TGCGGATGAGGACGGCAGAAGAGACACGGCATCAAAGCACAGCGGAGGAACAGCCGGTTCCATTGGCGAACGATGATAAGGATGACGCTGATGACGGACATGCTCCCTCCGGTCGTTGCAGTGAGTGATACACAAAGATACGGGAGGGGTGTGACAGCCCTATGTCAGCATTGTTAGGGGAAATTATCCGCCGTAGCGGGAGAGGATGGAGCGGAGATGAGCAAGGAACGCCGAACGGAATTCCGGCGGTGCGACCGCTTCGGCCTGCCCTCCCCAGCGCAGCAGCCAAGCAAAGAGCTGCTCCTGCTGGGCGGTGCGGACGGTGAGATAGACCGAGTCCTTCCGTACCTCCGTCTTCACAACGGTGTACGGCGGCTGTTCCTTCACCCATCGGTGGATGGCACGGTCGATCCGGATGCGGAACGACCGCCGCGTGTCGGTCTCCTCCGGATTCCGGCCGGTCAGGGAGAATGAGCGAGGACGTTCGAAGGTCTTCGCGGTGACGAGCACTGCCTCCATCCTGTCCAGACGGAACATCCGGAGGTCGCGCCGCAGATGGTCATGACCGATCATCGTCCAATTGCCGTGGAAGTTCAGGAGTGCATACGGGTCCACCTCGCGCACCATCGGCTCCGGCGTCACGGCGGTCCGTTTGTAATAGCGGAAGGCGATCCGTTTCCGTTCCAGGATGGCGCGGCGGATCTTCGGCAGTGCATCGGCAGGATCGGGGCGGCCGGACGGCGGCTGGGCGTAGAAAGCGATCGAATCGCGGAGGTGGTCGACCTCCTTCCGCACGCGGGGCGGCAGTGTGGAGCGGATCTTGGCGCCGGCGGACCGGGCCGCGGAACGGTACTGTGCGTCGAAATGCTGTCCCATCGCACCGGCGCCGAGGATGAGCATCAGCGCTTCATCCTGCGTGAACGACACGGGAGGTAGGAAGTATCCTTCAGCGATGGAGTACCCTTCCCCCGCCTTCCCGTTCACCGGCACGTTCGCTTCCATCAGCGCGAGCACATCACGGTAGATCGTTCGCTTAGTAACATCGAACCGTTCGGCCAGTCGTGCGGCGGTGATGCGGGGTGTGGATTGGATCTCCAGCAGGAGTGCGAAGAGTCGGTCGGTGCGGTTCATGCCGGAAGCGGGATCACACGATGAACTTCTGCCGGCGCAGGAGCGCCTGGATATCGTCCGTGCTCACCGGCCGGGGGAGGAACGCTTCGGCACCGCACGAACCGATGATGCGTTGGATGTCCGCAGGGTCGGTGAGCGCGGAGGTGATCACCGCGACGAAGGAAGGACGGAGTTTCCGCATCCTGTTGATGGTGTCGGAACCGAGTCCGCCCGGGAGGATCTGGTCCATGATGACCATGTCCGGCAGTTCCGATGCGAAGGTCTCGAATGCATCATCCGTATCCTCGGCATAGACGACCGCAACACCGTGCGACGCCAGCAGGGCGCCGAGCAGCAACCGGTTCGGTTCGGTATCATCGACCACAAGCACTTTTTTCTTTATCACAGGATCGCTCTTTCTTGTTGGTGTCGGTGGCAGATCGACGCGTCACCCCAGTACGCGCAGGTATTCCTCCAGTGAAATGGTCCCGGAGACGAGCTTCTTCGCTCCGTCGAAGCGGATCGATTCGAATCCTTTCTTGACCGCAGCCTCCTTCACTTTCACGGGGGAGGCCTGATTGAAGATGAGGTCCTTCAGTTCCTCATCGATGATCAGGATCTCATGGATGGCGGTCCGGCCCAGATACCCGTCCCCGCCGCATACATCGCAGCCGCGTCCGCGGTAGAGGATGATGGAATCCTCCAGCTGCGCCAGTCCGGCGGCCGTGAGCATATGCCGCGTCGGCTTGTACGATTCCCGGCAATGCGGGCAGATCTTGCGCACCAGTTGCTGATAGATGATGCCGTTCAGCACCGAGGCGAGCCAGACCGGCGAGATGCCGAAATTGGTCATGCGCGGGATGCAGGTGAGCGCGTCGCTGGCCAGCACGGTGCTGATGACCATCGTTCCGGTCAATGCTGCCTCGGCAGCGGCGGCGCCGGCATCCGCATCGCGGATCTCGCCGAGGAAGATCAGGTCGGGATGCTGCCGCAGCACGGAACGGACCGCACCCGCATAATCCACCTTGGTATCCGATTCCACCTGCACCTGGCTGGCGAAATCGAGGCGGAACTCCACCGGCTGTTCCACCGTGATGATGTTCTTCTGCGAGTCCCGCAGTTCGTTGATGCATCCGTACACGGTGGTGGTCTTGCCGGAGGAGGACGGACCGGCGACCATCAGCAGTCCGCGTGGACGCTGGAGCAGATGACGGACGAGGACCAGGTTCTCCGGGGAGAATCCCAGGTCGTTGATGTCCAGCGAACGGCTCGCCTTGCGCAGGATGCGGATGGTGAACCGTTCCCCGTCCACCGTGGGCAGCGTGCTCACCCGCATGTCGAACGTGAAGGTACCGTAGGTGGCGGCATAGCGCCCGTCCTGCGCCTTCTTCTTGTCGAACATGTTCAGGCTGCCGCGGGACCGCATCACATTGCAGAGCGGTTCGATGAGCTCCTTCGGCAGGTAGACGGAGTTCTTCAGCACGCCGTCGATGTTCAGGCGGATGCGCAGCTCGTGCTCCACCGGTTCGAAATAGATGTCCGTCGCCCCTTCCTTGATGGCGCGGATGACGATCTCATCCACCATCACATCCGCATTGGGGAGGCGGCCGGTCTTCTGCAGTTCGAGGTATTTCTCCTTCCCCTTCTTCCTGGTGTCCAGCACCTCCAGCGGGAACTTGCTCGGCAGCGAGACGTACTCGTTCTCCATCACCGTCGTTTCCCGGTGCACCACTGCATCCATCGCCGAGCGCCGCACGGCGACCGGGATCACGAACGCCTTCACATCGCGGCGCATCGACTCGAGCGTCTCTTTGTACGGCGGGTCGATGAATGCCACGGTCAGTTCCACGCCGCTGCGGATGAGGGGCAGCGCACGGTACTTCTCCAGGAACTCGTCCTGCAGCGGTTTGTTGTTCGTGGTGAGCAGGGACGGGGTGAGATTCACCAGCGGGATCTTGAACTCCTCCGAGATGGCGGATGCGACGATCTCCTCGCTCACGCCGAGCACATCCACCAGGGTCTGCGAACAGCTGTTGTCGTCCGATTCCCCCAGAAGCCGGTGGAACTTGTCGTACTTCGCCTTATCGAGGTACCCCTTGGCAAAGAGGAACTTGCCGGTACGGACATCTTCATCTCTGATCATGGGATCACTCGAACAGTTTATCGATATCGGTTTGCGTCACGGCGTTCTGGTGCTGTTCGGACTGGAGATGCATCTGCTGCACCTCGATGATGCGCATCAGTTCCTCCTCCGTGAAGTTCGGGAACGGATTGGCACTGGATTCGAAACGCTGCAGCCGGGAGAGGACCGAGGTCTTCATCAGCTGCTTGCCGCACGAACCGCAATAGGCATCCATCAGGGAATTGAGGAAACCGCACCGGCACCGGACCACATTCATCTTGTTCCCGCAGCTGGTACACTCCAGGGCGGAACGGGGATTGTCATTCCCGCATGACGAACAGATCATGATGCCTCCTTCTCCAGATTGAGGAGCTTCTGGATGATCTCGGTGATCTTCGCCGGCATGTACGGCTTCACCAGATAATAGCTCGCCCCTTTGCTCTTCGCTTCCTGGACCGCCTCCAGGCTGGAGACGGCGGAGACGATCACCACGACGGCATCCGGCTGCAGCGTGCGGATCTCCTTCAGCACCTCCATCCCGGAGAGCCGGGGGAGCATGTTGTCCAGGAAGGTGATGGTGGGACGCTCGGTGCGGTACTTCGCCAGACCCTCCGCTCCGTCCGCCGCGAAGTGGATACGGGAGATCCCCATCTTCTTGAACGTCATCGCGAAGAGCGTGCGGATATGGTCGGAATCATCAACGACCAGGACTGATACTTCGGAAGTCTTCATAGGCTATAATGTTGAGCGGGTGACGCGCTGGATCTCCTCCAGAGTGGTGAGGCCGGCTACGACCTTCTTCATACCGTCGAACCGCAGGTCGCGGAAACCGTTCTTGAGGGCCGCTTCACGGATCTTGGTGGTGGTCTCATTCGCAAAGATCATCGTCTGTATCTCCTCGTTCACGAGCAGGACCTCATGGATCGCGATCCGTCCGCTGTACCCCTGATAATTGCATTTCTTGCAGCCGGCGCCGCGGAAGAACGGTGTCCGGCCCGACAACCCGCTCAATCCGGCCCGGTAGAAGACCTCTTCGGTCGGCTGATATTCATCCTTGCAGAATTCACAGACGCGCCGCACCAGACGCTGGGCGACGACGCCGATGAGTGCCGGCGCCAGCCAGTAGGACGGTACTCCCATATTGATGAGACGGGGGATTGCACCGACCGCATCATTGGTGTGCAGCGTGCTCAGCACCAGGTGTCCGGTGAGCGCCGCTTCCGTTGCCGTGATGCCGGTCTCGGAATCGCGGATCTCCCCCACCAGGGCGACATCCGGGTCCTGACGAAGGATGGCGCGCAGGGCACTGGCGAAGGTCAGGTCGCGGTCCGGGTCGACATTCACCTGGTTGATGGTCTCCACCTGGTATTCCACCGGGTTCTCGACCGTCACGATATTCTTCTCCACCGATTTGATGTGGTTGATCGCGGCATAGAGCGTGGTGCTCTTGCCGCTGCCGGTCGGCCCGGTCACCAGCAGCAGTCCGTTCGGCTGATTGAGCAGATGCTCGAGGATGGCGAGATTGGTCGACGCGAGTCCGAGATCGGTGATCTTCTTGTTGATGGAACTCTTGTTGAGGATGCGGAGCACGATCTTCTCGCCGTGCGTCGTCGGCAGCGAGTTCACGCGCAGGTCGAACGCGCGCGACTCCAGAGTGACGGAGATGCGGCCGTCCTGCGGTTTCTTCTTCTCGAAGATGTCCATCGCCGCCTTGGTCTTGATGACCGCGGCCACGCCTTCGGCGATCTTCTTGGGGAACGATGCCACCCGCTGCAGCACACCGTCCAGACGGAACCGGAGCCGGAGCTCCTCATCGAACGGTTCCACATGGATGTCGCTCGCACCGATCTTGATGGCGCGGAGGAAGATATCATCCACCAGTTCGATGAGCGGCGGGAACTCGCCCATCGCCTCGAGCCGTTCCACTTCCTTGCCGCCGCTCCGGACCACATCGAACCGCTGGATGTCGATGGAACTGGCGATCCGTTTCAGTTCGTCGAACCCGCCCTGCTGGATCTTCAGCGTCTCCTCGAAATCGTCGGCGGCCGATACCACCGGGACGATCTTCTTCTGCGTCAGTCTCGCCAGTTCGTCCAGCATCGGTTTGTACGGCGGATCGATGAGCGCAACAGTGAGCTCGTTGCCGAACAGGAACATCGGGATGATGCGGTGCTGGCGGATGAAGGTGATCGGCACGATCTCCTTCGGTGCAGAACTCGTCTCCGCATACAGCTTCATCACCGGAAGGTTGAACGCGGCGCCGAGATGGCGTGCCAGGTCCTCCGGCAGGAAGAATTTGAAATCGATCATCGTCCGGGCGATGCCGTCATTCATGCCATGGTTGCTGGCGATATCGGTGAACTGCTTCCAGCGCTCCTCGTTAAGGATGCCGTGGGCGAGGCAGTAGTCCCGGAATATGATGTCTTCGCGTGAGAACATGGTCATTCGAACATTTTGTCGAGATCGTCCTGCGTGAGGGTCGCCACATGCCGCCGGGCGGTGAGACGCTCGCCTTCCTCCAGCAGCTCGTTGATCTCCGTGTCGGTGTACTGCGGGATGTTGATGATCCTCATCTGCTTCCCCTCGTTGATCATTGCCGCCACCACCGTCGGGATCGGCACGCCGCATTTGCCGCAGCGGCGGTACACCAGCGGATTCCCGTGATGACAGGAGGTGCACTTCCATCCGAGTTCCGTACCACAATCGGTGCACAGGAACGGCGGATCGAGGTACTTCTTATTGCAGGTAGGGCAGAAGAAATTCTGGCTCATCACTCTTCCGTCAGATGGAATTTGGTCAGGACCTGGTAGATCTTCTCCGCTTCATACGGCTTCAGGATGTACGCGTTCGCCCCCGCCGCTTTCGCCGCCTGGACATCGTCCGCCGAGGAGATGGAGGTGAGCATCACCCCGATGAAATTCGGGTTCATTTTCTTCATCTCCGCCAGCGCCTCCACGCCGGATTTCTTCGGCATGATATAGTCCAGGAAGACGATATCGGGCTGGACGGTCTGGAACTTCGCCACGGCGTCCTCCCCGTTATCCGAGGTCTCCACAGAAAGGCCCTTTTTACGGAGGATGGCGTTGAGCAGCGTTCTATTATAGGCGGAATCGTCGACGATCAGAGCTTTTTTCATTCGGTCTTCTATATATCGGCGGAAACGATGGACTTCTCCAGATAGTAGGAATAAATGGTTTCTGAAGCAACCAGTCAGGGGGATGCGGGTCACTCATGGACTTCCGGTTCGCCTGCTGACGGCAGTGTCAGGCATTCCGGACAGCGGCATCCCTCCCCGTCGCGCACGGCAGCCGGAGGCAGGGAAAAACACCAGCAAGTGCCCGTTCCAGCGCTGATCCCGCAGTGGAACATCCTGCCGCAGCTGGCACAGCGGGTATTATCGGCGGGCGGTTCGGTCTCCATCGGTGAACCCTTACAGGGCAAGTTGTGTTAGGGACATTGAGGGGCAGCAAACAAGATTTTTCGATGTCCCTTTGATTTTGCTCACAGGAGAATCAATTTTTTTGTATTTTATTCCATGAACATTAATCACAGAACCCATCACCCTTTCCTTACACGCGCAGTATGAGACAACTCCTGAAAGTGGTCAAGTGGACCGCCATCATCGCCGGCGTCGTTGCGATCCCGATCCTGCTCAAGAAGCGGATGGACGAAACGGAACGGAACCGTGAGAACGTCCGCTACGACACGAACGACTACATCTCCGAGAACGGACTGTAACAACAGAAAAGGGTCAGCAGCGATGCTGACCCTTGTTGTTTTCTGCGCGCTCCGCGGTCACTGGATCCGCTCCACCTTGATCATGTTCGTCGTATTGCGCGACATCAGCGGGATGCCCGCCGTGATCACCACATAATCCCCCTTCTTCAGATACCCCAGCTCTGTCAGCGAGATATTCACCCGCGCAATGGTGGAATCGGTCTCGCCCACTTCGAAGCTCTTGATGAGCAGCGACCGCACACCCCAGATCAGATTGAGACGGCGCTGGATCCGTTCGCGGTCCGCGATGCCGATCACCTGTGCGTTGGGACGGTAGCGGGAGATCGCCTTCACCGTGGCGCCGGAATGCGAGAAGCAGATGATCGCCGCAGCATCGATCTGTTTGGCCAGGATGCAAGCCGAACGTGCCAGGCCCTTGAAGACCGCATGCTGTTCGCTCGCCACCTCATCCTCCAGGTACAGCTTGTCCTCCCCCTCCTGCTCCACGCGGCGGATGATGGTGTCCATCGTCCTCACCACGATCACCGGGTATTTGCCCACCGAGGTCTCACCGCTCAGCATCACCGCATCGGCACCGTCCAGCACCGCATTCGCCACGTCGTTCGCCTCGGCGCGCGTGGGACGCGGGTTCTCGATCATGGAGTCGAGCATCTGCGTGGCGATGATCACCGGCTTGCCGGCCGCGTTCGCCTTCCGTGCGATCATCTTCTGCGCCAGCGGTACTTCCTCCGTCCGGCATTCCACACCAAGGTCGCCGCGCGCCACCATGATGCCGTCCGACTCGCGGATGATATCGTCGATGTTCTGCAGCGCCTCATCCTTCTCGATCTTGGAAATGATGGGGAGCTTCTTCCGCTTGTCGATGTGCGTGATGATGAACTCCCGCAGCTGCACCACATCCAGCGCGGAGCGGACGAACGAGAGTGCCACATAGTCGATATCGTTCGCGATCCCGAACAGCAGGTCCTCTTTATCCTTCTCTGTCATGGAAGGAGCGCTGACCGCCACGCCGGGAAGGTTGATCCCTTTGTTGCTTTTCAGCAGTCCCCCGTGCACTACTTCAGCGGTCACCTCCCGCTCGGTCGATCCCACCACTTTGAACTGCAGCAGACCGTCATCCATCAGGATGGTATCGCCCGGTTTCACATCGGTCGGCAGATGCTGGTAGGTGGTCGAGACCTTGTAGTTCTCCCCGAGCATCTCATCGATGGTGATGGTCAGGAGATCCCCCTCCTTCAGGAGCATCGGCTCCTTCAGTTTGCCGGTGCGGATCTTCGGTCCCTGCAGGTCAAGCAGGATGGCGACCGGTTCATTCGTGATCTTCGCGGCCTGCCGGACACGGTTCATCATCTCCAGATGGTCCTCATGCGACCCGTGGGAGAAGTTGAGCCGTGCCACATCCATGCCGGCCTGGATCATCTTCACTAACGTGTCGACGGAGGAGGAGGCCGGACCGAGCGTGCAGACGATCTTCGTCCTGCCGTATTTTCGTTTCTCGTGGATCATAATCCCTTATGGTTGTGCTGATTCGAATCCGTTCATTGAGCGGGCGTAAGATACAAAATATTCTTCGATATTCTTGCGGTCTCTTCCTCACTGACCGGCATCCGGTGGTACTCGCCGTTCTTCCAGAGCGCCGTCTGGTCGCCATAGTGGGGGTGCAGCGGCTGCCCGGACTGGCCGGACGGTATCACGGACAATGCGCCGTCCACATCGGCGAAATCGATGATCGAGCGCATGGACGGTCCGAGCACCATGGCGTACGGCGACCCGAACCGGTATTCTCCGTTGTTCACTGTCGTGCCGGACCCATCCACCTCGAACGGACCGATATTGACTATGCTCTTCAGGACATCGATGTCGCCGAACGGATGTTTCAGTGTGAGGGTGTGGAGCCGGCCCCAGCGCCATTCCTTCATCTGCGGTCCGAACCGCTCCCGCAGCTCCGTCACCGCACCCTGCAGGCTGCGGATGATGATCTCATCCCGTGTCTCGATCCGCTCCGTTGACGTATCATCGAACCACACGGCCGCCGAATCGCGCAGCAGCGCCGGCGTGACGCGGTACGGCATGTTGGCCAGGACGATGTACCGTTCGTACAGTTCCTTCCCCATCTCGTCCTGATAGATGTTCCGGTTCAGGTGCTGGAAGAAGACCTCGAAGATGGCGGTCGGCACATTGTCCTTTGACTGCCGGAAGTTCCAGTTACGGAAGTAATCGACCGCGGTCGCGACCGACTGATCGGCGGCTGGCGCGGTCCGGAATGCGGCAAGGATGAACGGGACCATCTCCCGGGCAAATGGAGAGAGATCGTCATTCTGCAGTTCCTTGCAATCGCTCACATTCAGGAGCGGTGTGGCATCCAGCACCTCCCGGATACGCTGGATGCGCGAGGGCGGTTCCCACAGATTCGAGATATGGTAGGAGGTCCTGTGCGACGTCTTATTGTTGGCGGTGGCGATATAGCCTTCCGGCGGGTTGTAGGATGACGGAAGCTGCTCGAACGGAATGAAGCCCTGCCATTCATCCTCTCCCGTCCAGCCCCGGAACGGAATGGTCGGATTGCTGCTTGAGCGTTTCGGCAGCCGGACACCGGGATGGAAACCGATGTTGCCGTTGATGTCCGCATAGACGAAATTCTGTCCCGGCACGGTGAACTGACGCACGCCGTTCAGGAAGCTCTGCCAGTCATGAGCGGTATTGACGAGGTAGATGGCATGCAGTTCATCGCTCATCTCATACCCGGTCCACTGCATCGTGATGAAACTCGAGGAGGTGATGTTCTCCAGTCCATAGACATCGTTCACGGCGGGACCATGATGCGTGGAGCGGATGACCATCGGAACATAGGCGGAGTCCTTCACCCAGACCGTGTCATGGATCTCCGTCACCGGCCGCCATTCGTCCCTGAACTGATACGTCGTGCCGGTGACCGTATCGATCTGTTCGAAGAAGAAGTCGGCATCATCGGCCATCACATTCGTGAATCCCCAGGCGATGCGCGGGGTATGACCGAGGATCACGAGCGGCGTCCCGGGCAGCGAGACTCCGGCGACATTCACCGCTCCTCCCTGCAGACGGTTCTCGTACCACTTTGCCGGAAGGGAAAGACCAAGGTGCGGATCGTTGGCAAGGATCGCCTTCCCGCTGGCAGAACGGGACGGTGCGATCGCCCATGAATTGCTGCCGATGTGCGTGCCGGATGTTCCGAAGAACTGCTTGAACTCATTGTGCAGCGATGCCATCCGCACCAGCGGTGCAAGCTGTTCCGCCTGCAGTCCGTTCGCGGCGATCACCGGAGCATTCTCCGGATAGGTCGGGAACACCTGCTGGGCCTTCTCCTCCCCCAACCGCGCGATGAGTTCGCCCAGCACGATATCCACATGCCACGAGATGTTCAGTTCCCATGCCATCAGCCGTGAGATCATCAGACTGTGCACCGGCGTCCACTCCTCCGGTACATAATTAAGCATGTCGAACTCCACAGGATAGCGCCCGCGGTGCGTCCGGATGAACTCGTTCACGCCATCGGCATACGCGCGGAGGATCTCTGCCGATTTCGGATGCAGCTGGCGTTCCAGCCGTTCGGCGATCCTGCGGAACCCGACCGTCTTCAGCATCCGGTCGAACTTCACGGTGGATGGTCCGAGCACTTCCGACAACCGGCCTTCACCGGCCCGGCGGGTGATATCCATCTGCCAGAGCCTGTCCTGCGCATGGACGTACCCCTGAGCAAAGAAGAGATCGTATTCATTCCGGGCGGTGATATGCGGTACGCCGTATGCATCCCGTGCGATCGTGACCCCGGAAGAGATGGAGGAAACGGCAATGGACCCATCCACATCCGGGAAGGACTTCACCACCAGATACCGGAGTACGAAGAAAAGGATGACCGCGATGACCGCGGCGGAGAGGGTGACGCCGATAAGGATCTTGATCTTGTTCATAAGAAAGAGAGGAGGTCGGGAATCAGTTATTGATGATGGCGGGAAGGTCCCATTCCTTCTGCAGACGGTGGTACTCCGCCTGCGGCAGCTGCACGATCACCGTCCGCAGCGCGGGATCGAGCCACCGGAGCAGCGTGACCATATCCTCCTCTTCCATTGCCGTGCAGCCGCTGGTCGGCATGGGGTTGATGTGGAAGAAGATACAGCTGCCGGCTCCTTTCTGCTGTCCGGCATTGTTCCGGACATTCAGGACATACTTGTAATCGGGATCGACACGCTGCATCTGTTCGGCACTGTTCCAATCCTTCGGGACGCTCCCTTCCTCGATGATGGTATTATAGTGGACCGACGCCGTATCATCGATGCACCGGGTCAGGGAGGTCAGCATCCGGTACGGCATCCTCACTCCTTCCGGGGCTTCCGGTGCCAATCCGTACAGGACCGTATCAAGTTCGAACAAGCCTGCGGGCGACCGTTTATCTCCCTCTTTTTTTGTGAACGTTCCCTCCTGGGCCGGATGGATCCCGGTCCCCCAGCCAAGCCCTTTCTGTCCTATCATCACGGAGAATTGTACCGGCATTTTCTTCCATGATCCGTTGCTGCGCTCGAACAGCATCACCACGCCGGCATTCGTATTCCAGTCATCGACGATGGTCACGATCATCCGCTCGGCGGTATGCTGTGCCGCAGCGGTTACGATGAGAAACAACACCGCAGTGATTATTTTCAGGGCTTTTTTCATG
>JABWAK010000111.1 GCA_013361065.1 Bacteroidota bacterium | reverse complement strand
TGGACGTGATCATCGTCGACACCGCGCACGGGCATTCGCAGGGCGTGATCGACCGCGTCGCCTGGGCCAAGAAGACGTTCCCGAAGCTGCAGGTGATCGGCGGCAACATCGTCACCGGCGACGCCGCGCTGGCGCTGGAACAGGCGGGCGCGGATGCGGTGAAGGTCGGCGTCGGCCCCGGTTCGATCTGCACCACCCGGATCGTCGCCGGCGTCGGCGTGCCGCAGGTCACCGCGGTGTCGATGGTCGCCGAAGCGCTGCAGGACCGCATCCCGCTGATCGCCGACGGCGGCATCCGCTATTCGGGCGACATCGGCAAGGCGATCGTCGCCGGCGCATCGACGGTGATGATCGGCGGCCTGTTCGCCGGCACCGAGGAAGCGCCGGGCGAGACCGAACTGTTCCAGGGCCGCAGCTACAAGAGCTACCGCGGCATGGGTTCGCTGGGTGCGATGGAAAAAGGCTCGAAAGACCGCTATTTCCAGGACGCCAGCGACGCCGACAAACTCGTGCCTGAAGGCATCGAAGGCCGCGTGCCGTACCGCGGCCCGCTCGCGAACGTGGTCCACCAGCTCGCCGGCGGCCTGCGCGCGACGATGGGCTATGTCGGCTGCGCGACCATCGAGGACATGCGCAAGAAGCCATCGTTCGTTAAGGTCACGGGTGCCGGGCAGCGCGAAAGCCACGTGCACGATGTGCAGATCACGAAAGAGCCGCCGAATTACAGGATGGGGTGAGGGTCGTCCCGCTCCTACAGAACGCCATGACCGATATCCGTACAGACGACATCCACAGCGACAAGATCCTCATCCTCGACTTCGGCGCACAGTACACGCAGCTGATCGCGCGTCGCATCCGCGAGATCGGCGTCTACTGCGAAATCTGGGCCTGGGACCACGATCCGGCCGACATCGCCAAGTTCAACCCGAAGGGCATCATCCTGTCGGGCGGGCCGGAATCGACGACCGAGGAATTCCGTTCACGGTACCTGCGTGTATTGCGTGAAACGATGGAACCGTACCTCTGGCCGGCGCAACGGGGTCGCATCAATGTCGTTCCGGCGGCACTGGGAGAGTTGTCCCAGGCGATCGGCGCGGCACTGGTAGCACTCTATCAAAGCAGATCATAACCAACAGCAGATCTTTCACTGTGAAACAGAACAGGCGCCGCACGGCGCCTGTTCTGTTTATAGAAGTCCCATCGTTATCGTGAAGTGCATATCAAACGCACTGTATCGCCACTCTATACAACTGCCGGTATCCGCTCCCGCACATACCGCTCCATTGACTTGACGGTGAATGAAGCAGCTGTGAAGAACAACAGCAGGAATATCCCAATGGCGACCCCTCCTGCACTATCGTCATCAGGCTGTATAACGATGATCGACATCAGCGCGATGATGATCGAACCAATGAGGAAGAATGTGCAATACCGGATCGTGCGGAACGACGCAAGCGATGCACCGGAGATGAAGAGATCTTTCCTGAGATTCCCTGTGAGCCTGAAAATATGGACCACAGCAACATAGTACGGGATGGAAGCGATATAGACGAATGCCAGAAACGGATCGGCGAAATATATCTGCCATACTGTGGCATGAGCATTCCTGCCTTCAAGATGCGGCTCCCACAGCATCAGAGCGATACTGCCGATCCCGATAAGGATGATGCATCCCTGAACGAATCTCAACGCTGTCTGTTTCATCGTCTCTCTTTTTGTGTGTGCCGGTATCGATGCCACAATGATCGAAGGATACCGATCATCGGACTCCATTACTCAGATTTCAGTGCAGCGGCGGCTTTTCGGAATTGAAGTCCGGAAGCGACGAACAGCATCACAAAGACCCAGTTGAACAGGAAGACCTTCACGACGCCGACGGTGATCTCCGGCCGCCAGACGATGAAGGCGATCACCGGAATGAGGAATTGTCCTGCTGCCATACCGAACATGGTCAACGAGAGTCCATGCGGACGGAAACCGGAGAGGATCGCGCCGGTGAATCCCGTCAGGAGCACACCGAAGAACATCAGATTCGCGGGATGCTCCTCATTGCCGATGATGCCGACCGCCAGATTTACCCAGATGACCGCCAGCGAGGTGACCGCAGCAAGGGCGACACCGCGGCGGTAAGACGATTGGTTCAGCCTGTCCGAGATGAGTTTATAGGTGAGACCCGTTCCGGTCAGCAGGACGAACGCTACGAAGAAATCGAACGGGTCCCAGTTCACCTCGCCCGTGAACTGCATGGCGGTGAGAGGAATGAGCAAAAGAGCGCCGACCGCGAGCAGCAGGCGCAGGGCGAACCGGAAGAACGGGACCGGGGTATCCGGCGATTCTGACGGGATGTGCATGGTATTCATAGTGATTCTCTCCAATTTTTATTGATGATACGATCGGTTCATGCTGCGGCGATCTGGTCGGCCGGCGGCGGTTCTATCAATGAATGAATCGGTCCCTCCGTTTATTACGCTCTAAACGATTCATTGCTGCGCCTTGATGATCCTTTCGAGCATCTTCAGGTGTGCCTGAAATGCTTTGTTCCCTTCTTTCGTCACCGCATACTGGGTATTCGGTATGCGGCCGATGAACGATTTCCGGACCGCGATGAAACCTTCCTTCTCCAGCGCCCGCAGATGGGTCGCCAGATTCCCGTCGGTCACTTCCAGGAACTCTTTCAGTGCGTTGAAATCGAGCGCTTCGTTCACCGCAAGCGCGGACATGATGCCGAGCCGTATACGGCTTTCGAACGCTTTATGCAGGTCGTTGAATGCGACTTTCATGGAAGGTCCGCGTTACCGGTCGTACCGGTGATACATCAGCGCACCGTACAGGATGTGCAGCAATCCGAATCCGCTCCCCCAGAGGATCAGGGAATACTCCAGCTGGACGGAAGCGATGAGTCCCAGCAGGAGCTGCAGGACCCCCATGATGCGGATCTCGCGGAAGGTGAAGCGGCCGGCGCTGAAGAGCGCCAGTCCGTAGAAGATGAGCGTAAGCGGTACGGCGAGACCGGTCAGTCCATACATATGCAGGATGACGATGAGAACGCCGCCGGTCACCAGCGGGACCGCCATATGCGACAGGAGCTGCCGGGAGGCGGTGTTCCACATGCTTTCGCCCTGCCGGTCCGCTTTCCGTTTGGTGAGCAGGACCGCCGTCAGAACGGAGAGGAGCAGAACGGCGGCAGCGGTAAGGCCGATCGATCCAAGATCGGCATCCGGGCCGATCCGTGCGGGATCCTGTTCCGGCCGGAATCCGAACAGGAAGTGTGCGGCCGCAGCACCGGCCAGCGCATAGCTGCCGGCCATGACGCCGGCCCATCCGGCCAGGGAGGGAAATTTCGTGGACCGTTCCATGATGGAGCGGATCTGATCGATATCGCGGGAGATGTCCTGAGGGCTCTTCATACAAAGCACTTTTTATTACAAAGTTAATCACCCGAACGGACAGATGCAAGAGGCGGTACCAATATTTTTTATCGGCGTCCACATGCCCGAAGAACCTTTTGATATTCGGACGATTTTTGGGTACCATGGAATCACTCCCCCGCATCATCCAATTGTGACAGGATCATCATGGAACCTTCAGCATTATTCTCTTTGCACGGCACGGTCGCGGTCGTGACCGGCGGCAGCGGCATCCTCGGCGGTGCCATGGCGCAGGGACTCCTCGATGCCGGTGCATCGGTCGTAGTCCTTGGGACCAGCCGCGCGAAGACGGAACAGAAAGCCGCAGCGCTTCGGGGACCCGAAGAGAGAAAAGCAGGATATGCCTGTGATGTGACCGATCAGGAGCAGCTCAAGGTGGTCCGCTCGCAGATCCTCTCCCGGTTCGGACGGATCGATACGCTCATCAACGCGGCCGGCGGGAACCGCCCCGGCGCAACGATCCAGCCGCAGCAGAACTTTTTTGATCTGGACATCAGCGAGTTCCAGCAGGTGACATCGCTGAACTTCCTCGGTACAGTGGTACCGACCTTCATCTTTGCTGAACCGATGGCCGCAGCCGGGAAGGGTTCTGTGATCAACATCTCTTCCGTTGCCGCAGTCCGCGCACTGACACGGGTGGCGGGATACTCCGGCGCCAAAGCCGCTGTGGAGAACTTCACCCGGTGGCTTGCGGTGGAGATGGCACTGAAATTCGGCGAAGGGATCCGGGTGAACGCCATCGCGCCGGGATTCTTCCTGACCGAACAGAACAGGACGCTGCTGCAGCGACCGGACGGAAGTCCGACCGACCGGATGAACGAGATCCTTCGCATGACACCGTTCAAGCGGCTCGGCACTCCTTCCGACCTCGCCGGCACCGCCGTCTGGCTCGCCGCTTCTGCATCGTCATTCGTTACCGGTATCGTCGTGCCGGTGGATGGCGGTTTCAGCGCCTACAGCGGCGTATGAACCATTCCTGAGGAATCTCAATGGCATTCGAACAATCATGGCGATGGTATGGTCCCACTGACCCGATCTCCCTCACACAGATCAGACAGGTCGGCGCGACAGGGATCGTCACCGCACTGCATCACATCCCGTACGGGGCGGTCTGGCCGGTGGACGAGATCATGAAACGGAAGAAGATGGTGGAAGCGGCCGGATTCCGCTGGACGGTGGTGGAGAGTCTCCCGGTCCACGAGAATATCAAGAAACGCAAAAGGAACCACAGGGAACTCATCAGTAATTATCAGCAGTCGCTCCGGAACCTGGGATCGTGCGGCATCGACACGGTCTGCTACAACTTCATGCCGATCCTCGACTGGTCCCGCACCGATGTGGATGTGCCGTTCCGTGACGGGTCGCGCACGACAAATTTCCAGGAACGGATCGTTGCCGCATTCGATCTGTTCGAGCTGCAGCGTCCCGGAACAGAGAAGCGGTACACTCCTTCTGAGATCTCGGCGGCGCAGCGGTACTTTGACGGACTCGATGCAGCGGAGAAGGAAGGATTGCTGCGGATGGTGGTGCTCGGACTTCCCGGTTCCGGTGAGACGCTCACACTTCAGGAACTGAAGGATGCACTGAAGGAATATGATGATGTGGGGGATGCCGACCTGCGCGGGAACCTGCACCATTTTTTGAAGGAGGTCACACCGGCCGCGGAGGAAGCGGGAGTGCTGCTGGCGATCCATCCGGACGATCCGCCGCGTCCGCTGCTCGGTCTGCCGCGGATCGTCAGCAATGCCGAGGATATCGCCCAGCTGCTCGGCGCGTCCCCTTCCCTGCACAATGGACTGACACTCTGCACCGGATCACTCGGTGCGGGATACACGAACGATGTTGCCGGGATCACCAGACGTTTTGCGGACCGTATCCACTTCGTTCACCTCCGCAATGTGCGCCGGAATCCGGAGGGAGATTTCCTGGAAGAGAATCATCTGGACGGGGATGTGGATATGTACGGAGTGATGAAGGAACTGCTGCTGGAGCAGCAGCGCCGTGTGCGCGAAGGGATCGGACACCACCGGATGCCGATGCGACCCGACCACGGTCATCTGATGCTGGATGATCTGGGTAAACGATACTATCCTGGATATTCCCTCTACGGACGGATGCGCGGTCTGGCGGAACTCAGAGGACTGGAACTGGGGATCCTCCGTTCATTGCAGGACGCCCGCTAATCAGCTGACGACGTATTCACTTCTTTTCCAGCAACCGGCGGACCGACCGCAGGTCATGGACAGCGATCCCTTCCACTTCCGGAAATTTCGCCGCGTGCCTCAGCAGGATGGCGTACTCATCCATGAACTCCACCGGCGAAAGACCGAACATCGTGGAGCGGACCTGATCCTCCTCCCTGATCACGAATGCCGGATGTCCATCGGTCAGCATCAGTCGTGATGCCTTCTCCCCTTCCTCTTCTTCCCTCAGGATCGTCTCAAGCCGTTTGAACGGGAACGACAGAACCCGTCCGTTCACCGCCGCGATCAGTTCCGTGCGGATACCGGCGAGTGCGGAATCGGCTACATCGCGTCTGCTGATGCCGACCAGGAACCGGTCGTCCGCCATCCGTACCGACAGTTTGTGTCCCTTCAACCGATAATCCTGAAACGGTCCATCCTCCATCGCCATCCTCGCGGCGAAGGTATCCGGCTCCGCTTCGCACAGAAAAACCGATTCGGAACCCGGAAGACGCTGCGTCTCCACACCGATATAGATCTTCCTTCCAGCTTCCCGCGCCCATCGCCGCTCCTGTTCGGAGAACGAGATGACGCTTGCCGGTCCCGATGCTGTGTACCGATAGGCCATGACGGCAAGGTAATCGGTCAGGAATCCCAGATGCTGCACCACCGGCATCGTCACACCATCAACGGTCACCGGTTTCTCCATCCAGAAGGGAACAGCACATCCATACTGGAGTGAGGAATTGTTCCTCACGATGGTACTTGCTTTCCAGACCACATGGATCCAGTCCTTCAGCAGTTTCTGCCGTGTGGAAGGAACGGCATACGGCAGCAACAGGTACGGTTCGATATCGAACTGTAGTCCGTCCAGCAGGCCGGTCTCCTTCTGCAGTTCCACTGCAGCCCGTGCATAGGTGAGAACATACCGGTGCTGCTCCGGAAGCGCCCACTCCGGTTCTCCGGTGAGGGCATGGACGGAGAAGCCGCTCTTCTTCATCCACTGCAGCAGGGAGATGATCGAATCCTTCCTGTTCCAGGAGAGAGAGTCGCCGTCCTGATGGAACGTATAGGACAAATAGACGAACAGCGTGTTGACGGAAAGCTGGCCGGAGACCAGCTGCAGCGAGTCACGCCATTCCGGTTCGTCGATGAGCTGTCTGGTATTCCATATCCACAGCGCATTATTCTGCGCCGGAAGTGAAGACGGGACAGCGAATACTGTTATTATATAGAGGACAAGACCGATGCAGCTGAGCCGGGCAGCATAAAGAGTGCGGTTCCGGTGATGCATCGTATCGTTCCTCTGACCATCGATCGTTCGGATATTCATCGCATCAACACCATCCTAACGATGCGGAGACCGTCCGCCGTCCAAATGCGTGCGAAGTAGATTCCTGATGCATATCGTTCGGCATGGAATGCAACATCGTGTTCACCGGCGGCCATCTCACCATCAACAAGTGCGGCGACCTGCTGACCGAGCATCGAGTGGACCGTGATGCGGACCTTCGACCGTTCGGCGAGGGTGAACCGGATGGTCGTCCGTGGATTGAACGGATTGGGGAAATTGTGACCGGAGAGGAATCGTACCGGTGCTACGGTCCTCTGTTGCTCCACTCCAAGCGGGGCTTCACCGGCAAGATCGAGCGAATCCCCTGCGCGGACCACATGCAGCACGCCGCCGATGAATCCTGCATTCTGCCGCGGTGATGTTTTGCCGGGATGGATCCATGTCGGGAAGGCGATGCGGCTGATGGAACGGGCATCCAGGAGCAGGACCGGCACTCGTCCGGCAACGCGGAGTCTGGTCTTCTCGAGCGTCACCGTTGTTCCGGCATCCATCAACAGACCGAACGCACTGCGGGCGAGCGCCAAGCTCCAGAACATTCCGCTGGTGCGGTTGTCCGTGTAATCGGAATTCTCGAACAGTCTCGGAACGATCGTGATGCCGTTCAGCAGTCCGATCCCCTGAACTGTTGACATCTCTCCGTAGTATGCGCCATACGGATGCTGTTCGAGTTTACCGACTCCCTGAGCGGCAGCCAGGACGGCGTCATTCCCGAAGAAGAGAGCCGTCGTTCCTCCGGCAAGCCTTGTACGCAGTGCGGCTCCTGCAGGCGTGGAATCACCCAGGATCGCATGGATGCTGTCAGCATTGTTCCCCGCCAGTATGATGGCACCCGCGGATGCGATCGATGCCGCTGTACCGGGAGCATGAGCGGATGCACCATTCAGCCAGACGATCCGGGAGGGGACATTCCATTGTGTGAGGCAGGAATCGATGTTCATTGCAACGGAAGGGGTGGACATGGATGAAAGGATGACGACCGTGTCGACCAGCGGGGTGTGAAGTTCCGTCAGTGCCTTCAAACTGCCGACAGAGGAGTACCAATCCGACCGGAGTCCGCTGCCGTCCAGCATCAGCGGACCGGCAGCATGGCTGAACGGGATCTCATGAAAAGCAACGGACGAAGCGGGAAGTGTGACCGTACCGGTGAGCAGATCGAAGGCAGCACTATCAGTGAGCTGATCGCAGCGCATGGAACGGAGCGAGAATTGCTCCGCAGACTTCAGAACGAAGGAGGTGGAAGGAAGATTCCGCAGCAACGTCACCGTCCCGGCTCCCATCACCTCCGCTTTCCCGTCCGGTCCCACCGCCAGCGCGGTATTATAATCGATCCCTGCACCGGTGATATCCTTGCCGGACTGCAACCGATACATGGCGACCATGGCAGCAAGCCTGGAGATCCGTCCCCGTTCAAAAAAATGAGTGTCCGCCAGCAATCCGGGAGCGAATCCAAGGAACCCTTCCGTGAAGGTGATGCCGGCAGCGGACGGATTTCGAAGTGCGGTGCGGGGATCGACTGACGCCAGCCGAGCATCGAAGATGAGCTGGCTCAGCACCGCGGCGCCGGCGCTGGTCCCGCCGACAACCCCTCCCCGCTGGAACACTTCCCGGATCGCTTGTTCCGCCAGGGTCCCCTTCCATTTGCTGACATACTGATACTGATCCCCGCCGCGAAGGAAGAGACCATCCGCTTTCAGGATCGCACGGTAGACGGCCGAATCATTCGCCGCCTGCGTCGTGCTGATCACAAGACTCGAGGCGGTATCGGCACCCAGCCAGGTGAAATACCCCTGAAGCCATGCGGAACCGGTGGAATAATGCAGAACGAGGATTCTTTTATTCGGTGCATGGTCCACCAGCCAGCGGTACGGCCTGTCCGACCAGTCATTATACTCTTCTCCGCCTCCGCCCACCAGCAACACGGAACCCTGCGCTGTGCTGAAGATGGGAATCAACAACAGAATAAAAAGAAGCCGATATATGGTATACCGTATCAATGAATGACCGAAAGGAACAGATCTGGAAAGGAAGCGTCCGGAATATTGTGATGAATGATACCGAAAAGTCAGCGAAGATGGTAGGGAGATATGAAGGTGACTGTCACCTTCCTGAAAACACAAAAGGGGCCGAAGCCCCTTCTGTGTGTGCTTGAAATGTATTCGTCTTACTTCACAAGCATCATCTTCTTTGCAAGACGGAAGGTCCCGGCCTGGATCCTGTAGACATAGACGCCGGAGGAGAGTTCCGATGCATCGAACGGTACTTCATGCACACCAGCCGACATCGGTCCGTTCGCCAGCGTTGCCACTTCCTGTCCGAGCATGTTGTAGACCTTCAGCTGCACCTCCGCATGCTGCGGGAGCGCGAACCGGATGGTCGTGGCGGGATTGAACGGATTGGGATAGTTCTGCTCGAGTGCAAATGCAGACGGCAGTGCTGCCGGGATGCTGCGGACGTTCAGGATGCTGTTCCAGACACCGGCCGCCATGACGCGTTCGAACAGGACCTTGTGTCCTGCATTGTTCAGATGGATCCCGTCCCCTGCATTATAGAGTGCATTGACCGTCCCGTCGCTGTTCGCCAGTCCGGTCCAGAAATCGAGCGCGCGGTTCTTGTAGCGGGCCGCGGAAGAATCCCGCAGCTGCATCAGTAATGCGCGTCCGTTGGCATCGAGATTCCTCGGCTGTGCCGTGCTGACGAAGACAGGAACGTTCTTCGGCACCTGTGCGATGATGGCGTCGTAGTTCGCCAGCTGCTCGGAGAGGGCGTAGCCGTAGGCGATATCATTGGTCGGCAGACTGATGATGACCGCATGCGGTTTGAACTTGAGCGCCGCGGTGATATTATTGTTCACCTTCGGTGCCGGACGACCTGACGGAGGAACGTATGATGACGGCATCGCATCGTAGGTCGTATATCCGCCGATGGCCAGATTCACCACGGCAGCGGTGGAATCCTGCGTCTTCACATAGCTGCGGAACCGTCCGACCCATGAACTGTCGTACGCGGTTGCTCCGGTACCGGCAGCAGTGGAGGAACCGATGACCACGATCAGCCGGGTGGAATCACCGGAGAGGACCTTCCCTCCCTTTGTGCGCATCTCGCCGATGTACCAGGTATTCTGCACCGTATCGGCCTGGTTCTGTGCGAAGAAGAACGTCTTGATCCGGGTAACATCCGCCGGACCGGCATTCTGGACGAATACCTTCAGCGGGATCGCCACGCGGGTCCATTTCTTTGCCGGGATGGATGACACGAAGTTCGACAACGGCAGTTTCGTCGACTTGTTATTGGCAAGGTCCTCCACAAAGATGAACGGAAGCGAATTCGTCTTCGTGGAATCCTCAGTGAAGATCATATAGACGAGCGTATCACGCAGGTTCAGGTCCTGTCCGGCCCATCCGGGATTGGCGACCGCCGCGATCCAGTTGCCAGTGACAGCGGAGTACCAGTTGACCTTGATGGAGTTATTCCCGCGGTACCCATACTTCGTCACCACCGGCAGCTTCGTGCCGTTGTTCTCAATGGTGCTCGGCGCGGTCACGACCGCGGCGTAGCTCGGGTCGAGATAGCCGGCCGGGACACTCTCATCGAAGATCATGTAATCCTGCGATGAATCTGCAGCAGCCGTCACCGTGAACGGTGCATCGCTGGAATCGCTCACCGAGAGCGCATCGGCGTTGGAGACCTTCACACGGTACTGGGACGATACGGCGGACGGAACAGCCCAGGTATACTTGCCTCCTGCCGCCGGTGCCGTTGCAATGGTGGTCCATACAGCCCCGTTATTCGTGGAATATTCCAGCTTCACATTCGTGACCGCCACGGAGGAGAAGAGGATGCTGCGGTTCTTCCCTGCTTCCCACTGCTGGTAGCCGTTGGGAGAGAGCAGAGTGACGGTGCTCGGCGGTGCATCGACCGTGAAGGTGCCGGAGGTATCGGCCAGACCGGCATCGGCGACACTGGAGATCAGGATGCGTGCCTGAGCCGAGGCGGTTGCAGGAAGGGTCCATGCGTAACTGCCCGACGCGGCCGGTACGGAATCTGCGACCATCGTCCATGCCGTGCCGTTGTTGGAAGAGTATTGGATGCGGACCTTTTCCACGCTGTTGCTCGTCCAGGTGATGTTGTGGACTGAATTGACGCTCCACGTCTCGCCGCCGTTCGGCGAGGTCAGCGTGAGTGATTTCTGTCCTGCGCGGGGGATGTCGAACCGGAGGACGCGATGGTTGTTGTAATCCGCGACGAAGATCCGCGCATAAAGATCATCCACATACAACGCTCTGGGAGTGTTGAACGAGGAAGCGGTGGGAGGATTCAGGGCCGCCGAGGTGGTGAAGTCCGGCTGACCGAACACATAGTCCGCATTCGCGCCGTTCGCCTTGTTCTTCGCATCCAGGTAGACCAGGATCCGGTTATGGTCCTCTCCGATCACATACAGCCGCCCTGCCGCATCACCATACACATACCGCAGTGAACCGAGATTGCTTTGCGATGCCGTGCCCGGCGTGTTCGTGACGAAGTCCGGTTTACCCAGCACTCCGTCCGCTGCTGCACCGGCGGCTTTCGTTGCCGCGCTGTCGAAGCGGAGCACACGCTTGTTCCCGCTGTCGGTCACATACAACCGTCCTTCCCCGTCCACATACACGCTGTTCGGTGACGACATCTTCGACGCGGTCAGGCCCGAGGTCCCGGTCGTG
>JABWAK010000009.1 GCA_013361065.1 Bacteroidota bacterium | reverse complement strand
CCCTCCGTGCCGCAGAACAGCGTGCCGTTAGACAACGAGGCCAGGGCATAGGTGTTGATCGATGTATTCTTCAGGAACCATCCGTTCACATTGCGCAGGGTGGAGACGGCTGAATCGGAGACGAAAACCCCGCTTGTGCTGGTGCCGATGAGAGGGGAACCATTCCGGGAGATCGCCAGTGCTGACACCGTTCGCGATCCGAGCCGCAGCGAAATATCGATCCAGGGATGTGCGGTGTCCTGAGTAAAATAGAGTGCGCTCGAGTCGGTCCTCCAGGCGAGCATGGAGTTGTCGCGGTGGTTCACCGAGATCCGCATGCTCCCGGGAGGAAGCGGATGCGGCAGCGGGGACCATGTTTGTCCATGATCGACCGATCGAAATAACACTCCCCGCCGTGTCAGCGCCAGCACGCTGCCGTCCGGCAACAAGTCCAGGTCGTTCAGCAAAATGTCGCTGGATGTGAATCCGGCCGATACGAAGTCCCACGAGATACCATAGTTTGTTGACCGCATCAAGAATCCCGTGTGTGGACCGAACTCCAGCTGATTGTGGGTGCTGGAGGAATAGAGGATCTTCTGTCCATCAAGCAAGAACAGATTCAGTCCGGGCATGGATGAGAGCGGATCCTTTCGTTTCCACGATGCCCCGCCATCGGTCGATCCAAAGAGTCCATCGGTTCCGGAGGCAAAGAAATTGTCTGCACTGTCGGTGATGAATCTGGAAAAGGAAGCATATTCCGCGGCGGCCATGGCGGTCACATGCTTCCACATCACTCCGTTGTTGGTCGTTCGGGAAACACCGTAGAGTGAACGGCTGACGGCGATATGGTCGGAAGAATCGATGGTGATGGAAAGAATCCTGCGATCGACATAGGCGGCAGCATCCTGGATCTCTTCCCATGTTGTTCCCTGATCGGTGGACCGGAACAATTGGTATGCATTGACCGATGTTTGGGCGCCGATGAACAGATGTCCCTTGCTGTTCACCGCCGCGGCAGTGATACCGATGTTTGCGGGGCCGCTCATTTTCTCCCATGTGATCAGTTGAGCGAACATTGTGCCGGAGAAGAGAAGCCAGAGCAGGGTCAGCGAATTACATTTCATAGCGTTCATTCTGTGTAAGAGTAAATGTGCGATCCACAGTGAGTACAGCAAAGGCGTCAAACCAGAACCCGCGCACTTACCGCACCAGCATCATCTTCCCGGTGCGTTGGAAGCGATGATAGGGAGGATTGATACCGACCGCATTCATTTGGTAGATGTATGCACCGGAGGAACGGGGGGCTGTCCAGTGCTGATGGTAAAAACCTGCATCCAGTACCGTATTGACGATGTCGGAGATCTTTTGCCCCAGGATATTATACACGGTGATCTCCACCCGGCTTTGTTCCGGAAGTCCGAACCGTATGGTGGTCGACGGGTTAAAAGGATTGGGATAATTCTGATCAAGGGAAAAAACGGCGGGGATCGTCCCATCGTTCTGAACCACTCCGCTCACCGGTGTCCCTGTGCCGCTCAGCAGGACCGTGTACTCCGGATCCTCGCCGATCTTCACGGTCAGAGTATCGGTGAAGAAGCCGGTGCCGGGAGGTGTAAAGACGACGCGGAACGCTGCGGAATCGAATGGTCCAACGGAACGTTTCCCGGTCTGGACGCTGAAGATGCCCCCGCGAACATACGCTGTATCGATGGTGACCGTATCGGGCAAGCCGCGCCAAAGCACAATGGTCTCAGCCGCAGAGTCGCCGATCTTCACATCTCCGAGATCGGCGGATTGCCGTGACAAGAGATTCCCGCCGGAACTGAAATTGAACAGGACGCTGATCGATGATGATGCCTGATTCACCAAGGCGATATCCATTGTGCCGTCGCCGTTAAGATCCTGTGCGATCGTATTGTGTGAGCCAGACTCGATCGCAAAGGTCGACTTCTGCCTGAATCGCATGCTGTCGTTGAGATAGATGCTGCCGGTGAGTGAAAAACCGTTGTTCACGGAAACGATATCGATGTCCCTGTCGCCGTCAAGATCTGCAGAAGCGATGGAGAGCGGATCGTACGAAACTCCGGATTGCGGAAAACTCTGGAACTGCAGTCCGCCATTATTGCGGAGGATGGTGATCGAATAGTTGCCGGACTGCTCTGCCGCGATATCCAGGCGATGGTCGTTGTTAAGGTCGGCCGCGATCATCGTTCGAACAAACATGCCGATATTGGGAAGGATCACCGGCGAAAAGATGCCGTAGCCGTCATTGCGCAGGAGGGTGAAACTATTGCCGCTGGTCTTCGATGCGAGGATATCGATACTGCCGTCGTTGTCGAAATCATTGGCGGTCAGCTGCTGCGGGGACTCGACAGCATAGGGCGACCCCATCAATGTGAACCCCATTGCGCCTGTATTCCGGAAGATCCGAACCGTGTGATCGGTACGGCTGCCAACGGCAATATCCAGTTTGCCGTCACCGTCAAAATCCCCGATGGCCTGACCATAGGCGTCGGCCGGGACGACCAGCGATGTTTGGGTGAACTGGAACGCACCGGAATTCTTCAGAAGGACCACCGCTCCGGTGCGGTTGACCACAAGATCGATGAGTCCGTCGGAGTCAAGATCTCCGGCACCGACATCATTCTGAAAGGATCCGACCGGGATGTTCCCGGCGGTGACGAATGCAGCGCCGTTCCATGAGACGATCGATACCGCACTCCCCGATGTATTGCCAACGATGATCTCCGCGTTCCCGTTGCCATCCAGGTCCGCTGCGCACAGGAATTGCGGATACTCGCTGACCGGGACCTTCCCGATCGATCTGAACACTGCCGCACCGCCGGAGACACGAACGGTGAAGGACCAAGAGTAGGATGTCAGCACCGGATCACCGCTCATAAGCTGTATATCGGGTGTGATGCTGACACAGACAACCTCACCGCCGATCATCTTACCCTCGGGGAGGATGGTCAGCGTCTTCGATCCCGGGTCATACGATGTGCGGCAGGTATGGAATCCGCTGACAGAACCGTTGATGCGGACCGCGGCCGGAACCAGTGAGGCCGGCACCATATCCTGCCGGAATCGAACGGTATAAACCGAAGCATCTGCGGCGGAGGAATGTGCTCCCGGATATACCGAATCGACGAGTACCTGTCGCACGCCGCCGGCAACATACACGGTCACCGTCGGCCGGTCGGGATCATTGCTGTGAATGGTGATACTATCGGAATATTTCCGAACGTCAGCGGGCATGAACACCGAGCGCACCAGCAGCGATCGTTTTGGCGGTACAACGCCCGAAGAAGGGAACACGGTGATTGCTCCGGTCGATGACAGGATCGTATCGATGATCAGCGGTATGGTGCCCGAATTCGTCACCGTGATCACCGCGGTGTCAGAACGGGACTGTTCGACCGCCCCAAAATTATGAAAGGACGGTTTCACAGAAATTTGGGTATAGGGTGTTCGGTTCTCGTACAAACCCAGCACATTCGACGAAATGCTCGCAACCGCAGCATCCATATCCCCATCCCCGTCAAGGTCCGCCCGGAGGAGGTGGTATCCTGCGTTAGGCACTCCGTAGATACTATCGCGTTTGAAAATCCAGTCGCCCGTGTTCTTGTACCGTCTCAGCTCGTTCTGGACAAGGATGGTGATATCCTCGCGTCCATCCCCGTCATCATCGGCGGTTTTGGCGTCATTGATGCTCTGGTATCCATCCACCAGCAGCTGTTCGAATCTCAAGCCGCCTGAATTTTTGTGCAATAAAAATCCGGATGGATAAAAACCGCCGATGATATCCATGGCACCATCGCCGTTCATATCCCACCCGGCGGCGACCGAGGTGTTCAACGCCCGGAGAATGGTGGTAAACATGAAATTCCCATCGTTCCTCAGCACCCGGCCGTTGTTGCCGAGCATGATATCGATATCACCGTCATTATCAAGATCGCCGCTGTAGAGGCTGTTGATGTATGATTGCAGCGAGGCACTGAAAACGGTGTATTGAAAACTGCCATCGTTGCGGATGATATTGTAACTTCCGTCCGAGGAAGTGCTTGCAGCGGCAAGGTCAAGATCGCCATCCCCGTCATAGTCTCCCTGTGTCAGCAGCTCAATATATCCCTGAACACCCAGCGGAATCGGAGTAAACTTCATATTCCCGGTGTTCTTAAAGAACGTCAGTTTAGCATCAGCATTGCTCACCACGAGGTCCGGCAAACCGTCGTTGTCATAATCCCCGGTGAGGAGCTTGCTCGGTCCAAATCCCGGCGACAGCGATCCTCCGGAAGAAAATGTCCAGTTGGAGTCATTTCGGAGAAGGGACAATACCGATGCATCATGAGACAGAAGGGCAAGATCAAGATCCCCATCATTGTCAAAATCACCGGATACCGAGGAGGTGGGAGCGGCGGGCACACTCAATTCTTTCTTTTTCCGGAAGATACCGGTTGAGGTATTCGTGCGAATCTTAAAATTCCAGACATGCGGGGTGATCGGTGTCCCGCTGCCGGCGAGAGTGATCCCCGCAGTGAGTGTGACCGTTACTTCTTCGCCCGGCAGGAACGGTCGAGCCGAACGAACGGTGACCGCCTGAGTGGCCTCATGATACTCAAGCGATGCGCTTTGATGACGGCCGGACCATATGCCGGAGACCTGTATGGTGGAGTCGGACAAGCTTGCTGCATTCACTCCGGCGGCGAACTGTACAACAATTGGTGTAGAATCAGCCGCATTGCTGGAATACGGGCGGGGTGAGTACGATCGCACCAGGTCACCGGATCCGCGGACCATGATAACAGACCGCGGAGTACGCGGATCATTGCTGAAAATGGCAATACTGTCGGTGTACAGACGGGCGGAGGACGGTCTGAACCGAATGGTGAGCTTCATCGAATCACCGGCGGCAACGGAGCCGGAAGCCGGTGCGACGGAAAATGCATCATCCGACGGTACGATGGAGGTGATCAGCAGCGGTCGTGCCGCCCCGGTATTCCGGACCGTGCAGGTGGCCTCCGCGGTGCTGTCCACACGTTCCGTCTGAAAATCGATGGTCGTCGGCGAGAGCTGGATCTCCGGTGTCACATCCCTGTTCCTGGCAATGACAAGAGTGTTATTGTATCCGCTGGTGAACGCCAGATCGATATCGCCGTCATTATCAACATCCCCGGCAGCAATGGTGCGCAGATATTCGAATCCGGGAGAAACCGACGAGCGGATAAAATTCAGATTCCCATTGTTCGAAAGATAGGAGAAATAATATTCACTGGGCTGGACGCTGATATCGAGGTCGCCGTCATCATCGAAATCGGCGGAAACAAAAGATACCGGATAACCCACATATGCATACAGCCCCGGAGACGTGAATGAGAATGCGCCATTGTTGCGAATGACCGAGACCGAGCTGTTGTTCCCGTTCAATGTCGCAATATCGGCATCCAGGTCATTATCGAAATCGGCACAGATGATCTTGATGGGGTCGCCGTTCAGCGGAATCGTGACGCGGCGGATGAACTGGAATCCCCCGCGGTTCTCGAATATGATGACATTGTTGCCGTATCTGTTCGACGTGATCAGGTCGAGATCACCGTCGTTATCAAGATCACCCGCTGCTACGACGTATGGATTTGTCACGTTGATCTCCGACACCAGATCGAAAACAAATCCCCCAGTGTTATTGTAGATAGAGATCGATGAATTCAGAGAGCTGGTGATGAATTCCGGCTTGTCGTCCCCGTTCAGATCAGCGCTGAGAATGGATTCGGGGCCGGTCGCAGTGCCGATCACGGTCGTCGGAGTGATGGACCCGTTTGCGTTTCCTTTCAGGACGGTAATCGACTTCGAGCGTTGGCTGATGACGGCAAGGTCAGTATATCCGTCATTGTTAAAATCACCCGCCGTCAATGCAGTCGGCATCGATGACAAAGGTTTTGTTTTGCGGATGAACGTTCCGTTCCCATTGTTGACCGCCATGATCAGCTGGTTGTAGGAATAGCTGACATACGCAAGATCGGTCATTCCATCATGATTGAGATCGGTCATCACTGCTTCGCCCGTGATATCACCGATCTCAATATCTGCAGTGTAATGAAATGACCCCGATCCCGTCCTGGGCGAAACAGTGAACTGCCAGCTGAAGGGAGTCACCGGTTCATTGTTCATTGTCTGTGATCCGGCCGTCAACGACGCGAAAATACGCTCTCCGGGAAGGAAGGGTACTGCCGGAGTGAACGAAATCGTTCTGCCGCTGTCCGTGAACAGAGTAGTTCCGGCATAGGAGCCTCGGATAGATCCCGTGACAACGAGAGGCGCGTTTGGAAGGTTGTTGTCCTTCAGCGAACGCATCAGATGGATCGAAACCAGAGATGATTCCGATGCGGCGATGGTGTGAGGGACGGGAACAACACTCCGGATGATGGCCGCTCGCCCCATCAAGACAACATGCTGCGTGACATCACCATGGACGATGATCAGGCTATCAACATACGACCGATATTCTTGAGGCAAGAACGAAATAATGATCGCGGCGGTGTCGCCCGGAAGCACGGTGTCCGGATGGGTCACAATCGAAAAATCAGCATGGGTCGTCTTGAGGGATCTGATGCGGAGCGTATCGGAACGATCGTTGCGGATGATGAGGGGCAGCGACCGAACAGTATCCAGCCGTACGGTTTTAAAATCGAGTGTATCGGATGAGATGATCGCCAATGATCGACCGGGCTGCCGATCGTGACCGTGGTCGGGTTTTGCTGGTTCAAAAGATTGACCGGGAAGATGTGCCGATGAAAGTACAAGGAGTATGATGATTGAAATTGTCTTCATGAAGGTAAGCAGACGGAGAGAGCGACCGACAGGTTATCATCAGCACATACTCCAGATCAGCGCTTTTATGAATCATCAGTTGGATCGATTGTAATAAAAGTATCGAAGCGAATCTAACAAAGCAAGGTAGGAATAGAGAGGATTTTAGACCTGAAAAGTCAATTTTCAATGCGCGATAGGATGAACAAAATGCGTCTACACGTAGCGCAGCAGAAGACAAAACGGTCAGGATTTCGGTGCGGTCCGGAATTCGGACGGCGTCATGCCGGTCCGTTCCTTGAAGAGAGTATTGAATGTTGCTTTAGAATTGAATCCTGCATCGAATGCGATGGAGAGGATCTTCAGATGCTGTTTGGCAGGATCGGTGAGGTCCCGCTTCACTTCCTCCAGCCGGTAGCCGTTCACCAGGTCGTAGAAGTTCTTCCCGAGCCGGGTGTTGATCACTTCGGAGAGATTGTGCGGGGAGACGGCAAGATGGTCCGCCAGCTCGGTGAGTGTGAGTGCGCTGTTCCGGTAGAGATGGTCCTGTTCCATGGCCGCGAGCAGGGCGCGGAGATGCTGTTCCGCCGCTGCGTCGGTCAGTCCGGAGCGTTCATACTTCGCCGATGTCTGTTCGCTCTCCATCGTTTCCGCGATGATGATGCTCTTCTCCACCGCGCGGTCGGCGAAGATCTCGGATTTAAGAAGGCCGAGATACCCCATCCCGTACACATAGAGTCCGAAGCAGACGGAGGAGAGGAGGAAGTTGGAGAAGTTCAGTCCGCCGATCAGCAGCAGCTCCTCCAGTGTGAAGAGGGAGACGGCGGCGAAACCGGTGAGGGTGATGTTGCGGAGCCAGGTGAGCTGCACCGGTTCGAGCGCGGAGACGACATCCTTCACGCGCCGTTCATACCGGTTGATCAGCCGGAGGCTACGGATCAAATAATAGAGTCCCAGTCCGATCACGGTGATATTGTACAGACGGAGGATGAGCGGCGTCTCCGTTGCACTCACTTCACCGGCGCGGGTAAGGTCCAGTGTACTGTTGGCGATATTGATGACGAGCAGTACTTCATACAGTGCGAACAGGATGAAGTGCATCAGCTCCTTCGGTTCGAACCGTTCCGAGCGGCGGATGAGATGCCGTGTATAGAGATAATGGAGCGGCATCGACGCGATGGAGAGTCCGCTGATCAGGAAGAGGAACGGCGCGGAGGCGTAGAGTCCGGTATCCTGCAGCACCAGATGGACCAGCACGAAGGTGTAGCTGAGCATCAGCAGGGCAAGATAGCGGTTGGCGAAGAGGGCATGATGCTTCTGGAAGATGAGCAGCGCCAGGAGGAGTCCCTGAGCGGCCGCAACGATGAGCAGGATGCCGGCGAGATTGAGATGCATGGGGGAAGATACGGAGATATCAATTAACAATTAACAATGTCCAATGAACAAAAAAACAGAATCGATTATCAGGATTATCAAGATTATCTAGATTGAATGATTGTTGGGATCGGCGGGAGTGAATGCAAGGATGGAAAATTCGTATATTCTTCCTATGAAAGAATATGAATTGATCCTGGTGGATGCAGATGAGACTCTGTTCGATTTTGCGGCAGCGGAACGGTCCGCCGTGGAACGAACCTTCAGCGGACTGGATGCTCCGGTGCCGTACGATGAACTGGTGGCTTCCTATCATGCGGTGAATGTGCAGGTGTGGAAGGAAGTCGAGGAGGGGACGATGGACACGCGCAGACTCCGCGCGGAGCGGTTCCGGCGGCTCTTTGACCGCTACGGGATGGACCATTCCGCAGAGGAGGTGGGCGAGCGCTTCATCGCCGCGCTGAGCGAGGGGCACACGCTGCTGGAGGGGGCGGAGGAGTTCTGCCGCCGGTGGAGCGCCCTTGCGCCGATCCTGATCGTCACCAACGGCATTGCGGATGTGCAGCGGTCCCGTGTCGGGCGCTCCGTCGTGCGCCCGTTCATCCGGGATATCGTCATCAGCGAAGAGGTCGGCGCCAGCAAACCGCATCCCGCCATGTTCGACGCGGCGTTCCGCCTGGCCGGGCGCACGGACCGCTCCCGCGTGCTGATGATCGGCGATTCGCTCACCTCCGACATCCTCGGCGGCATTCGGTACGGCATCGACACCTGCTGGATCAATCCCCGCGGAGTACCGAACACGCTGCCGGAGGAGCCAACCTATATGGTCAGGAGTATCGCTGAGATCAGTCATGGCATCACTTAAGTCATGGCATGACCAATATTCGTCCCTATAAAGACAACGATGCTCCGGTGCTCATCACACTGTTCACCGAGACGGTCCGCCGCATCAATATTAGTGATTATACGCCGGAACAGATCGCGGTCTGGGCGCCGAAGGATGAGGATGCCGCATCCTGGAGGGAGCGGTTCGTTCGATGCATGACGCTCGTGGCGGAGGATGAGCGGGGGATCGCCGGGTTCGGACAGCTGGAAGTGAACGGCCATATAGATTGTTTCTATGTTGCGCACGACCGTATCGGCAGCGGGGTCGGATCGATGCTTCTGCGCGCGATCGAACAGCGGGCGCACGAGCTGGGAATTGGAATGCTCCACACCGAAGCAAGCATCACAGCGCGTCCTTTCTTTGCACGGCGCGGTTTCCGGACAGTGCAGGAACAATCGGTTGCCCGGAAAGGAATTGCGTTGACAAATTTCTCGATGGAAAAGGACCTTGGATAGCGATGGCATCACTTAAGTCATGGCATGACTATTAGAGAGGAGGAACGATGACACCAAAAGAGATCGTTGAGCAATGGGTGGACCGGTTCAATGCCGCCGATGTGGATGGTCTGATCGGACTCTATGCAGAGAATGCGGTGAATCATCAGGTGATGATGGAGCCGCTGGAGGGTCGTGATGCCATCCGTGCCATGTTTGCGACGGAATTCGGCCGGGCGACAATGGTCTGCATCCCGGAAATGATCCACGAAGCAGGGGAGTGGGTGATCCTGGAGTGGCGTGATCCGCTCGGACTGCGCGGCTGCGGGTTCTTCCACGTACAGAAGGATCGGATCGTCTTCCAGCGCGGATACTTCGACCAGCTCAGTTTCTTCCGGCAGCAGGGATTGCCCGTACCGGCTGACTATTTAGGGAAGAAATAGTCATGGCATCACTTAAGTCATGGCATGACTATCGGCAATAAAAAAACCCTGCTAAAAGCAGGGTTTTTTTATTGCTCAGCTTTTACGCTGTCCTTATTCATCCACCGCGGTCTTCTTCTTGGACATACGGTTGCGCTCGTTGTGATCAAGATACTTCTTGCGCAGACGGATATGGTTCGGTGTCACTTCCACATATTCATCGTCGCCGATCCATTCGATCGCCTGTTCCAGCGTCATCAGCAGCGCCGGTTCAAGGCGGACCGCTTCGTCGGACCCGGACGCGCGCATGTTGGTGAGCGCCTTGGTCTTGCAGACATTCACGGTCATATCGCCTTCGCGTGAGTTCTCACCGACGATCATGCCGCCGTAGACCTTTGTTCCCGGCTCCACGAAGAAGGTGGAACGCTCCTGCAGTTTGAACATGCCGTACGCCACCGCCTCACCCGATTCGAGCGAGACCAGCGCACCGCGCGTGCGGTGGGAGAGTTCTCCCTTGAACGGTTCGTATCCCTGGAAGTTATGATGCAGCACACCGGTCCCCTTGGTCTGGGTCATGAACTCGTTCCGGAATCCGATGAGTCCGCGGGCCGGCACGAAGAACTCCAGACGCGTATTGCCGTTGTTGCTGATCATGTTCTTCATCTCGCCCTTGCGCTTGCCGAGGTTCTCGATGACCGTGCCGGCGAACTCATCCGGTACGTCGATGATGACATGCTCGATCGGCTCGCAGAGGACATCGTCGATCCGCTTGTAGATCACCTCCGGACGCGAGACCTGCAGTTCGTACCCTTCGCGCCGCATGCTCTCGATGAGCACGCCGAGATGCAACTCGCCGCGGCCGCTCACTTTGAAGATATCGGGGGAATCGGTCAGTTCCACGCGGAGCGACACGTTGCTCCGCAGTTCGCGCATCAGACGTTCCTGCAGATTGCGGGTGGTGACGTACTTCCCGTCCTGTCCGGCAAAGGGTGAGTTGTTTACCACGAAGTTCATGGAGAGGGTCGGTTCCTCGATGGCGACGAACGGCAGCGGCGTCGGGTCCGCGGCATCCACGATGGTCTCGCCGATGTCCACATCCTCCATGCCGGCGATCGCGATGATATCGCCCACGCTCGATTCCTGTACTTCGATCCGCTTCAGTCCTTCAAAAGTGTAGATCTTCGTCACGCGCGCATCCTCTTTCGACCCGTCGCGGTGGATCACTTCCATCTGTCCGCCCATCTTGATGATGCCGCGGTGCACTTTGCCGATGCCGAGACGGCCGAGGTAGTCGTTGTAATCGATGGTGGTGACGAGCATCTGGAACGGTTTGTCCAGTTCCCCTTTCGGGGCCGGAACGCGGTCCACGATGGTCTCGAACAGCGGTTCGAGCGAGGTGCCTTTCTCCTCCAGTTCGCGCTGCGCGATACCGAGTTTGGAGATGGCGTAGATGGTCGGGAAATCCAGCTGCTGGTCGTTGGCACCGAGGGAGAGGAACAGTTCGAACACCTCATCCAGCACGGCGTGGGCGCGTGCATCCTTACGGTCGATCTTGTTGATGACGACGATCGGCTGCAGGTTCAGATCGAGCGATTTCTTCAGCACGAACTTCGTTCCCGGGAGCGGTCCTTCGGAGGCATCCACCAGCAGCAGCACACCGTCCACCATTTTGAGCGTCCGCTCCACCTCGCCGGCGAAATCCGAGTGACCGGGGGTGTCGACGATGTTGATCTTATATTTTTCTTTCGTGTTCTTGTCGGTGTAGAAGACGGAGGTGTTCTTGGCGAGGATGGTGATACCGCGTTCCTTTTCCTGTGCGTTGGAGTCCATCACACGGGTCTCCATGTGCTGGTTCTCGCGGAAGGTGCCGGTCTGCTTTAACAGCTGGTCGACCAGGGTGGTTTTGCCATGGTCCACATGGGCGATGATGGCGATATTGCGGATGTTGCTCTGTTTGAACATGGGTCGTCCTTTGGGACCCGGTTTTCTCGGAAGACCGGGCGAATGATGCTGAAATTGCACAAAAAACGCAGGTTTTTAGCCTGCGGTAAGAACAAAAAACGTCCCGAAGTGCGTACGGGACGTTCAACTGACTGCATCAAGATACGAAATAAAACGGAATTCTGAAATTAAAAAATCTTTACCCTTCCGGTATGAAGATGGAGCCCACCTTCTTTAAAGTACACTATGTACACTAGATGCGGACATCAATATGCTGTGGCTTTTGATGACCGGACTTCGATGTCTGTTCGTTTTTCTTGGGTTGTGTAACGGTTTCCGCTTCACGGGTTGCTTCGGCATTGATCTTATCCGATTTGGTCTTCGATTCTGCCTGGGTCCTGACCTGGTTCTCGGACATATGCTGCAGCACGACGTGCGGCGAAAGGGAAACGGATGCCATGTTCATGGGATGCTCCTGTGTTGGTACAGGAGAGGATGCGAACCGCGTGCCATGATGGGGAGGCAAAAAACAGCGATAAACAGCAAGAAAAAAAACAGAGAAGAATGTCGGGGTTTGTAAAATGAAGAATCAACACGGTCCACTGTTTGGATCATGCGGGACATCGGTCAGAGCGAGCGGCGGACCATCTCCTTGAAGTAGCCGTTCTCGATGTAGCGGTACAGGTTCTTGCCCGGACAGACCGTCCTCGTGGAGTAGTCGCGGTGAGCGCGGATGGAATCGACCGGCACATTGTGCTTTGCTGCGAGCATCGCCATCGTCCGGATCACCGCCTGGAGTTGGGCGCCGTTCGGTTCGACCTCCTCGAAATTTCCCACCACTTCGATCAGCGCATGCCCCGTCGGATCGTACTCCGTGTTCGTATCGCCGGCGTATGCGATGTTCCGTCCTTCGTAGATCCTCCCTTCAAGATCGATCACATAATGATACGGGACATCGACCCACTTCTTCTCCGCGCGGGACCACTTCTGCAGGTTGCGCATGTACTGGATGATGTCCTTCTCCTTCGGGAACGGGATGCCGGCATGATGCAGGGTGATGTACGTGATGGTATGTTTCTTCGCGAGCGAATCGACCGCCGGTGTACCGCCCCATTGCGGGACGGTGATGATCTGCTCCTCGACAGCAGCGGGGGAGAAGGAAGAAGAGGCGCATCCGGTAAGCAGGAGCGCCGAAAACATGATCGGGAGAATGAGGAAGGTACCACGCATATTCATTTTTCCTGTAATGTACTTCGCTTTGGGCCGATGCACAACGGAAATCTCTTTTCCTATCGAACGGTTAGAATGTCTGCACAACAAGATAGAGACCGCCCAGCATCACCAGAACGCCGCAGACCTGTTTCACTCGACGCAGCGCGGGTGAGCGATCGCTCCATTTCAGATACTGCTGTACTCTGCCGGTCACCGTTCCCGCGCCGACGATCACAGTGCAATGTCCAACCCCAAAGGAGAGGAGCAGGGCCATGGAGAACAGATAATCGGTCTGTGCAGTGTGGAAAACAATTCCCAGCACCGGTGCCATGTAGGCGAAGGTGCATGGACCAAGGGCGATCCCAAAGAGTAATCCCAGGACGAATGCGGCCGGCAACCCGCGCAGGTGTGTCCGCCGCAATCCTGCTGTATTCCAATCCAGCGTGATTACATCCAGCAGATACAATCCGACAAGAAAGAAGATCGACGCCACGAGATAATTGCCGATGGTGCCGACATCTCCCATCAGTCGTCCCATGGATGCGGTGACAACGCCGATCAATGCGATGGTGAGCAAGATCCCGACGGCGAAGAGGAGTGAGATAAGGAATATCCGCCGCGGCGTCACACTTCCCTGGGAGCTGATGAATCCGACGACGAGCGGGATGCTGGAGAGATGGCACGGGGAGAGAAGGATGGAAGCAACGCCCCATCCGAACGAGGAAAGGAAGACCAGCCACGCCGGGCCGGACAGTGCATCATAGAGTGCGGTGAAGAGCGTATCGATCATATCATCCGCCGGTCCGGACCGGGACCAGTCCCCGCTGCCTGAACAACTTGTGGATCTCCTCTTCCGGGAAGAATCCTTCGTGACGGAAGAATTCCTTCCCGTGCTCATCCAGGAAGACCTGTGTCGGGATCAGCCGTACGCCATACTTCTTCGCGAACGGCTTGTGTTCTTCCGTCCACACATCGTAAAAGATAACGTCTACCGAAGCGCCATATTTCTGTTCGATCGCCTTCATGACCGGCTGCATCTTTCTACACGGGATACAATTGACGGAGCCGAGTTCCACGAAGGTGATCCTGGCTTTCGTCGCCGGGGATTCTGCAGGACGCTGCGTTTGTGCGGATACGGCGGATACAACGAAGAAAAGCCCAACGATCATCGTGATTCTGCTCATGGTCTATCCCTCCTTCAGCCAGGCGAGGATCTGTTCGTCCTTTGGGACGGAACCGGCGCTTTTCACCTGTTCATTGACGACCAGGCCGGGGGTCGACAGGATGCCGTATTTCATGATCTCGACGAGGTCTTCCACCTTGATCACCGTTGCCATAATGTTGTTTTGCGTAATAAGTTCCTGCACCCTGGCGTGCAGCGTTTTGCATTTTGCACATCCGGAACCGAGGATCTTGACGGCTGTCATAAATATTCTCTTTCATCGTGAGGGGGTGCAGGCATTCATGGGCATGGAACACCATGCAGCGGTTCGGTACACGCCGGAGGTCCGACTGAGCAGTTACGTGCACAGTCTATATGTGCGGTGCCTGGATGATCTCCCGCAGCTTCTCAACAGTCGGTACATACCCCTGCACAACGACCTTCCCGTCGATCACCAGTCCGGGTGTACGCATGATACCATACGTTGCGATGTCCGCGTATTCCGTGACCTTCTCGATCTCTGCGGTGACATTCAACGCTGACAATGCTTCAATGGTCCGCTTCTCCAATGTTTTGCAGTTCGTGCATCCGGAGCCCAATACTTTGATGTTCATCATCATTCCTTTTTCAATAGATAGCATTAAAGATGAAACCGACGATCATGATCCCAATGCCGACGATCCCGGCGAATGCCGCGATCAGCTGTATCTTGAGGACTTTTTTCAGGATGATCATCTCGGGGAGCGAGAGCCCGATGACGGACATCATGAACGCCAGCGCCGTGCCGAGGGATGCGCCCTTCCCCAGCAGCGCCTGCACGATCGGGATGATCCCTGCCGCATTGGAATACATCGGTATGCCGATCAGCACGGAGAGCGGCACGGACCACCAGGCATCCTTGCCCATGATGCTTGCCATGAAGTTCTCCGGAACATATCCGTGCACCCCTGCTCCTACGGCAATGCCAAGGACAATGTATATCCACACCTTGCCGACGACCTCCTTGACGGCGTCCCAGCCGCGGTCGATCCGGTCGTTGATCGTCAACGTTTCCTCGTTGATGGAAACATGCGGTGATTTAATTTTATAGACCCACTCCTCGACATACCGTTCCAGTTTCAATGTGCCGATCACCCAACCGGACGTAATGGCAATGATCAATCCCATCAGGACGTAGAGGAGCGCCGTCTCCCATCCAAAGAGCCCGAACAACAGGACGATCGCCACTTCGTTGATCATCGGGGCAGCGATAAGGAAGGAGAACGTGATACCCAGCGGGATGCCTGCTTCGACGAATCCCAGGAACAGCGGAATGGCGGAGCAGGAACAGAACGGTGTGACGATGCCGAGAGAGCTTGCCATGACATTCCCGACGAACAGCGGCTTCCCTTCCAGGGCGGCGCGGGTCTTTTCCGGAGAGAAATAGGTGCGGATGATGCCGACAACAAAGACGATGAGCGTCAGCAGCAACAGGACCTTCGGTACTTCGTAGATGAAAAAAAACACCGCGGTGGTCAGGTGCTCATCCTCAGGCATCGACAGGAGGGAGTGGACGATGAAGCGGGTGAGCTGGTCAAGGGACAGGTAGAGAGCGATCCAGATCGGCAAGAAGAGAACGACCATGCCGATCTTGTTCACTGTTGAGAGTTGTTTCATAGTGATGGCAATGAAGTCGAAACGAACGATCCCACACGTGATCATCCGTTTCGCGGAAAGAAGAAATTATGATACTTCAGTTTCCACAGCGGACAGATCCTGTGCGGCCACACGTTCTATCCGATCGAGCACATCGAAGATCCGCTCATCGGCGATCCTAAAGTTCACCCGCAGACCATCCTTCCAGGAGATCAGGATGCCGGCCTGGGTGAGTACTTTGAGATGACGGGAGAGATTGGACTGTTCAAGTCCGAGCGCCGGTGCAAGCTCACAGTTGCATTTCACTCCGGACCGTAATTCCTCCAGGATCCTGATGCGGTTCGGATGGGCGATCGCCATTAACAGAGCAGCTTTTCGTTGGATCATAAACTCCGGCCTCGACTATGGACAGTACACACTATATGAGTAGGTACTCATATAGTGTGCCATAGGCATTTGGCTGTTTTATTGAAAAAACGGAGTTATCCCGGGATCGGGATGGCGTGAAAAGGAAAGAGCGTGTTCAATTCCTACTATCAGGAAACTGCGTCAGCGAAGTATTTCTTCTTCCACCAGAGCGCCACGTTCACCAGGCCGATGAGCACCGGGACCTCGACCAGCGGACCGATCACCGCGGCGAACGCCGCGCCGGAATGGATGCCGAAGACGGCGATGGCAACGGCGATCGCGAGTTCGAAGTTGTTGCTGGCGGCGGTGAAGGAGAGCGTAACGGTCCTCTCATATCCCGCACCGCTCCGGCGGCCGAGATAGAACGAGATGGAGAACATGATCAGGAAGTAGATCACCAGCGGCAGCGCAATGCGGAGCACATCCATCGGAATGGCGACGATATATTCCCCTTTCAGGGAGAACATCACCATGATGGTGAAGAGCAGTGCCACGAGCGTGAGCGGGGAGATGCGGGGAATGAATGTCCGCTGATACCATTCGCGCCCTTTCGCCCGCAGCAGCAGGACGCGCGTAAGGATGCCGGCAATGAACGGAACACCGAGATAGATGAAGACGCTCTCCGCGATCTGCGCGATGGTGATGTCCACCACGAAGGAGCGGAGACCGAACCACTGCGGGAAGAGCGTGAGGAACATGTACGCGTAGACGGGGAAGAAGAGCACCTGGAAGATGGAGTTGAATGCGACCAATCCGGCGGCGTACTCCGTGTCCCCCTGCGCGAGTTCGTTCCAGACGATGACCATTGCAATACAGCGGGCAAGGCCGATCATGATGAGGCCGGCCATGTACTCCGGATAGTCCTGCAGGAAGATGACGGCGAGGATGAACATCAGCACCGGACCGATGAGCCAGTTCTGGACGAGCGAAAGGAGGAGCACCTTCCGGTTGCGGAACACATCGGCCAGTTCCTCATACTTCACCTTGGCGAGGGGCGGATACATCATCAGGATGAGTCCGACGGCGATGGGGATGCTGGTGGTGCCGCTGCTCATGGAGTTCCAGAACGTGACGATGCCGGGGAAGAGGGAACCGGAGAACACGCCGACAGCCATGGCAAGGAAGATCCAGACGGTGAGGTACCGGTCCAGGAAGGAGAGCCGCTGCATCACGGAGCTCATCGTCCCTCCCGCAGGAACTGAGCGAACCGCACATCGATCTCGTCCCGCACGCGGCGGAACACGGCGAGCACCTCTTCCTCCGTCCCGGTCGCTTCAGCCGGATCGTCGAAGCCGATGTGGAGACGCTGCTTCACAGCGCCGAGGAAGACCGGGCAGGTCTCTTTCGCGTTGCCGCAGACGGTGATGACATAATCGAACGACTGGTCGAGGAATTGTTCGACCGTCTTCGGGGAGTGACCGCTCAGATCGATCCCTTTCTCGGCCATTACCTGGACCGCTTTGGGGTGGACGCGTGCGGCAGCTTTGGTGCCGGCGGAGAAGACCTCCAGCGAGGGGTCGAAGGAGCGGAGGAAACCTTCCGCCATCTGGGAGCGGCAGGAATTACCGGTGCAAAGGATGAGGATACGCATAAGAACAATATAGAATGGAGAATTAAGAATGCAGAATGGAAAATTCATCATTCTCCATTCTGCTTTTCATTATTGATTTCAAGATCATTGCTCTACGGCTTTTCGGCGTAGACGGTGATGCTGAAGATCCCGGCCCCGCTCTTGCGGTAGGCGAGTGCCTCCTCCAGCGAGATGTACTTCACAAGCAGTTCGTCCGGGATGTTGATCTCCCGTTCCTTCTGCACCGTCACGTTGACGAACCCCGCCTCCGTGATCGTCCGCAGATACTCTTCCTTCTGCTGGGCACCGGAGACGCAGCCGGCATACATGGTGGCGGCGGAGCGGATGTTCTCCGGCAGTTCCCCCTTCAGGACGATATCGGAGATGGAGAAATGTCCGCCGGGTTTCATGATGCGGAAGGTCTCGGTGAACGCTTTCTGTTTGTCCGGCACGAGATTCATCACGCAGTTGCTCACCACCACATCGGCAGTGTCATTCTCCACCGGCATGTTCTCGATGTCGCCCAGACGGAATTCCACGTTCGTGAATCCGAGCGTCTTCACATTCCGGTTCGCCTTCTCGATCATCGGCACGGTCATGTCGATGCCGATCACGCGGCCGGTCTCACCGACAACGGAGCGGGCAACGAATGCATCGTTCCCGGCGCCGGAGCCAAGGTCCACCACCGTGTCGCCCTGCTTCATCTGTGCGAACTCGGTCGGCAGTCCGCAGCCGAGACCGAGGTCCGCATCGGCAACGTAGCCGGAAAGCTGCGTGTAATCCTCGGACATGATCGTGTAGGTGGAATCGGTGGAACAACAGCCGCCGCTGCCGCAGCAGGAGGTCTCATTCTGTTCCTTGGACTGGAGAGCGATCTCCCCGTACTTCTCTTTGACGAGTTCCTTCAGTTCCAGATCGGTCGCCATATCACTTCCCTCCTTTGGAGGTCGAGCCGGAGCAGCAATCGGTCCCGCAGCACGGTTCTTTCGGTTCGGTCGTATTCATGACGGTATCCTTTCGTTTTATCGTAATAGTACGATGATAATGAGAAAATTTTTTTAACAGCACTTCTTCATGGTGACCAGGAATGTGCCGAGCATCGACTGCATCTCGTTCCACCCCTCTTCATTCAGGCAATAACAGACCGACGTACCGTCGATGGTCCCTTTGATCAGTCCAGCATTCTTCAGCTCGCGCAGGTGCTGCGAAACGGTGGACTGGGAAAGGGGGAGCACTTCGACGATATCACCGCACATGCAGGCGTTGGAGGTGGCAAGATACTCCACGATGGCCACGCGCGCCGGATGGGCGAGCGCCTTGGCATAATCCGCAAGGCGGTTCTGTTTCGCGGTGAATTCGTCTTTTTTGGAGAGTCCCATGGTGTCTTTCTTTATCGTAATATTACGATAATAGTTTCACAAAAACAACAATATTTTTCACAATGCACAAAGGTGAGCATTCTACATTCTGAATTTTCCGTTTCGTTCTTCTTGTTATTTCATACGCTGAGCAGCTGCTCGAAGAATCCGCCGAAGGTCCGTTCCTTATTGATGAAATGGATCTCCAGGATCCAGTCGCGGGGATTTCCGTGCATGTCCAGAGAACTCAGCTTGACATCGTTCTCCGGATGCAGATAGTTGTGGATCTCATCTCCCTGGATATGTTCATGTGGGAAGTTCCCGATCAGATGTCCGCAGTGGATGTTGCCGAAATCCCATCCGTAATTCCCCGCCAGCGAAGCAATATACCGATAGTATTCCGCACCGGTCAATGTCCCTTTGTGTTCTTCGTAGTACCGCTTTCCGTCATTCCATGCGGACTCGATATCGTTCCGGAGTTTGATCCGCTGCGGATCGTTCCCCAGTACATACGTCCGTCCGAAATCGGCCTCCCAATCCTCGAAGACAGGACCGAAATCGAAGAAGAGGATGTCCTCCGGCTGGATGATGAGATCGGGAGGATTCTCGCGGTACGGCAGCAGAGTGTTCTTCCCGGCGCGCACGATCCGTTTGTGCCAGTACTTGCGGATGCCGAACATCTCGAAGGCCAGTTCATAGACCTCGTCATTCAGCACCTTCTCGGATTTGTGCGGGACGATGAGTCCGCGCGTTTCGACCTCCCGGAACAGCGCAACGGCATTCTGCTGCGCATCGAGTAAATGCTGCTTTCGTTGGGATAAGGGTTCCATTACCGGCCTCCAAAAAAATAGGTGAGCATCCCGGGCACCCGTTCCCGCCAGCTTGCCCATTGGTGCCCGTCGGTTGCTTCCTTATAATAGTGCGGGATGCGAAGAGATGAGAGCAGATCGCTGTACTCCCGGTGTGACTGCAGGAAATCGTACGAACCGCCGAACGGTGCCGTGCCCTGCAGGTCGTACTTGCCGCAGTCCAGATAGAGTTTGAACTGCGGCGGCAGGATGGCGCGGGCAGCGGCCTGTTCCGTTGCCAGCCGCAGCTGCGGAGTGACGGCGGAGGATTGAGCACCGGTGTTCAGGAAGACATCCGGACGCGTCAGCGCCATATACAGCGCCGCATGCGCACCGGCGGAGATGCCGATAACGGCACGACGGTGCGGTGCACGGTCCGTCCGGTAGACGGCATCGATCATCCCGACCACCTCCCGTACGGTGTAGAGGATGAACCGGTCCAGACTGGTGGTGAGATATTCCCGCTCCCGATCAACAGGGGGGATGAAGACCGCGATGAGCGGCTGCAGTTTCCCGTCCGCGATCATATTGTCGAGCATCGTATTCATCCGCATGTAGTCCAGCGCTTCAAGTCCATCGTGCACGTACACTGCCGGCAGCGCCTGCATCGTGTCATACCCCGCAGGTCGGTAGACCTTGATCGGGCGGGTGGGGATAACGTACCGCCGCAGCGGCGAGATGAGCGTATAGAGCGGCGCCAGGGAGTCGATGGTCCCCCGCGGCACTTCGGGGCGGACGTGCAGGTACGGCGTCGGAACGAACCGCGGCATGCGTACTTCGGAGTGCGGACCAAAGCCGCTCGGGGTGATGTTCGGATTCTGCGGGTCGGTCCGCTCTGCGCCGTTGATGATGAAGAGATAATCCAGCCGGGCATCGGGCGGGACGATGTATGTCCGATAGAAGAGCGAATACAGTCCGCACGGGAGTTTCGTCATCGGATCGGCCAAGTTCCACCGCTGCAGATCGCCGATGACGGAGACGGAATCTGCTGCGCCGTACAATACGAAATGCAGGATGGAATCGTTCTCGATGATCGGGGCGATACGTATCGTGTTGAGATATTTCTCGATGACCGGCTGCCGCTGTTCCGGAGGGAGCTGTTCGAGCGAGCGGACCACGGTGAGGAACGGTTCGGCGGACAGCAACGGAGCGGTCAGCATCAGCAAGAGCAGGAACGGACGGGCAAAGAGTTTCATCATTCTAATGATCGGATGAGAGAGAAAGGTGAGCGTTCAACGGAGAGTTCCTTTTCCCGGAATATCGTTCACGAAATGTTCGATGAGTTTCCGGTCCTGCATTGTTACGAACACATCGGTGCCGTGCGGACCGCCGAAGACAAGATTGCTGCAGTTCTTGCCGGTGAGCGGGATCTCGCGCAGCAGTGAACCGGCAGGAGAGAGGACGGCGATGGTTCCCTTACCGTACCGTGTGATGTAGAGATTCCCCTCCGCATCGCATTTCATCCCGTCCATTCCGAAGTCCGGGAAGGTGTGGAGGAGCGTCTTATTGGCGATGTTCCCGTCCGCATCCACATCGTACCGCCAGACGCGCCGCTGGATACTCTCATTCACATAGAGGATGCGGTCGTCGGGACTGAGTTCGATGCCGTTGGTGGTCCCCATGGAATCCTCCAGCAGACGCGTGGAACCGTCCGGATCGATGCGCCAGAGTTTGCCGGTGCTGCTCTTCCAATGCGGGTCCGATGCGAAGAGCTGGTCCTTGCTGTTGATGCAAAGGTCGTTCGGCTGATTGAAGAGGGAGTCGTGTGCATGCACTGAGACGGTCCGGTCCTTCATCGAGACCTTCAGCACATTGTGCATCGGATAATCGGCAAGGAACATATCGCCGGCACGGTTGAACTTGATGCTGTTCGCCACGCTGCCGGCGGGAAGTTCAACGAACAGCTCTGCATTCCCATGGCGGTCCACTGTGCCGATGGTGCCGTTCCGTCCGAAATTGACCACGTACAGCGTCCCCGCCGCATCGAACGCCGGTCCTTCGATGCTGCCGGTGAAGAGCGCCGGTGCGGTGAAGTCCTTCGCGGTGTGGAGCGCGGTGCATCCGGCGGTGAAGAGAACAAGGATGATGGTGATGATGATGCGCATGATGCGTCCCGGATTACACATGATAGAGTGCGAGTGCAACGGCGGTGGACCACGAGAGCACCTTGAAGTCGCCGTTCAGCAGCGCCTGCATCATCTCGTTCCGCGAGAGGGTGACGATCTCCTGTTCCTCCAGGTCGTCCGCGATGATCTCGCCCACCTGGCGGGCACCGCAGGCAAGATAGAGATTCGCCATGCCGTTGCCGTGGTTGCCGTCGCAGGGGAACCGGCCGAGCGGGATCCATTCCGTCGCTTCGTAGCCGAGTTCCTCGCGCAGTTCCCGTTTGGCGCAGGTGAGCGGGTCCTCGCCCGGTTCCAGATAGCCGCCGACCGGTGCTAGGGAGAGTCCGTTCACCGCATACTTGGTCTGGCGGAAGCAGACGAAATTCTCATCCTCGTCCTGCACGACCACGTTCACGTAATCGGGGGAGACGATCCAGCACCAGTTGTTCAGTACGGTGCCGTCCGGCAGACGGATGGAATGGTCCTCCACCCGGAGCCATTTGCTGTGGTCGAGGATGGTGGTGCGCGAAAGGGTGGTCCAGGGTTTCATAGGCGTTTCCTGCGGTGCAGATAGAGGAATGAATGGATGGCCATGGCGATGACGCCGACGATCAGCAGCGCTGTCATCACGCCGGTGAACATGGTCTCACTGATGCCGGCCAGGAACAGCACCGGCACCGCCGCGATGATGATGATGCCGAGCAGCCGCAGCTGCCGTCCGGAGTACTCGTTCACATCGTACCAGAGCTCCTCGGATGCGAGCGTCTCCGGAACGCGGAACCCGTACAGGTCGTTCGGCGGGATGCGGCGTTTGATGAGCGGAACGGCAAGGCCGATGAAGAGCAGTCCGACCGCGGTGAAGAGGATGACAGGAACGATCATAGTGCGTCAGAGGGTGATGGCGTACAAGAGTGCATCGGTGATGATACCGTCCTTCACAACGGCACGCTGCAGGCGCGCTTCGCAGCGGTAGCCGTTCTTCTCCAGCACACGCGCCGAGGCAGTGTTCCATTCGAAGATGTCGGCGTAGATGCGGACGATATCGAACTGTTCGAATCCGTAGCGGGTGACGGCACCGACCGCTTCCGAGACGATCCCGCGTCCCCAGTGTTCCTCCCCGAGCCAGTACCCGATCTCCATCGACTTGCGGTAGACATCGTCCTTGGCGATCAGGCCGATGCTCCCGGCCGCCTCGCCGTTCACGATGATGGCGAAGACGGTGTCCGAAAGCCGCGTGGAGGCATGCTCCACCCAGCGGACGGCGTCGGTATGCGTGTACGGATGCGGGAAGTGGTCCCGTACATTCATCCAGATCTTCCGGTTGTTGGCGTGGCGTTCCAGGGACCGTTCGTCCCCGCGGCGCCACGGACGCAGAAGGGAATGCTGCAGCCGGAGTTCCATCGTATCACACCGCCACTTTCACGATCGCTTTCTTCGTGACGGTCATCGGCGGCTGCGGTGCATGCGCATCCTCCGGGAAGAGGACGGCGAACATATCGGAGACCATGTGGACCGTGAAGAGCGGGGGATCATTATAGAAGGCCACATCCTTTTCCGCACTGTACTCCGCCGCCACATTCCGGCAGGAGTCGACATCGTGCCATTCCAGCGGGAAGGAACCATCCACCGCCAGCTGGATGTCGATATAGTTGCGGTGCGTCTCGAGTTTCCGACGCTCCTTGCCGGCATGATCCTCGGCGATGATGATATAGAGATCGTCCCCTTCGATATCGTGTCTGCCATCGGAGAGGGAGCGGAGGTCGGTCCGCCGGAGATACTCGAACGCATGTTTGAAACCGGGGTGGACAGCGAAATATTTCTCGGCGCGGGAAAGATGGTCCAGGATCATGGCGGGTGTCCTTTCGGCAATGAACAGGGAATAGGGACAGGCGAAACGAACTATGATGAAGGTAGAGGTTTATGGCAAGAACTACAAGCGTCCGGTCCCCGGTGCGGTCCGGTGCAGCCAGCGCAGATAGAGGATGATCACCGGGATCCAGACAAGGTCATTCAGGATGTTGATCCAATACGCATTCCATGGTATCTCGCCCGACAGCGAGTAATAGATCCACCCGGCCACGCCGAACGATTTGCCGATGAGTCCCACCACCGCGAACTGATGATGGCGCCGCAGATCGGTCGAGACCAGATAGAAGCCGTACCCGTACACTCCCACGAACATGCCGAGGCCGCGCATCACATACGGGTGATTGATCTCCGGCAGACCGAAGAACCGAAAGAAGAGCTGCGGGTCTGCGATCGTGATAAGTCCGGCGATGATATTGTAACCGGCAGCAACTCGGAAGATGCGTGAGAATAATCGTTCGGTCATACGGGTCTGCGGATCGGGGTTCAGGGATCAGTGACCGCACAATATACTTCAAATTGTCCTACTTCTCACCGTCCGCCCTCTCCTCCTCTGTCTTTTTTGACTCATTATGTATATTTTCCTCTGACGATCGTCCACTATCCCACTCCACAATCCATCATCATCTATGAAAAGAATCCTCCTCCTCTCCTTCTTTGCTGCATCGTTCCTCACAGCGCAGACCGTTGATACGCTGTTCTACGGCGACACGAAACGCGTCCACCGCAATCCGTACGGGTGGGGCTACATCGCCGGGACGAACGGGTACATCGACATCGGCAAATATCAGCGGTTCGATCTGCTGGAAGAGGTGCATGTGGTCGGCACAAGGATCTGGATGGGGAAGAAGCAGATCGTGGGGTCAGCGGACAGCATCACCATCGTCTTCACCCGCACCGCCACCGGCCCGCAGAACTATGACTCCTCGACCGGCGGTCCCGGTGCGACCGTCGCTTCCATCCGCACGACGCTCGATGCTTTCGATACCACCGGCGCCGGGACGGTCTTCCAGTTGCCGGTGCCGTTCAATGTTCCGGGCGGAGCGTTCACACCGGAATCGGTGTTCGTCGGCATCGAATGGTCGGCGACCGCGAACGATACCTTCTCGCTCTTCTGCGATTCAGCAGGGCAGGGGGAGAAGGCTTTCCGCGCGTGGGAACGGCTGACCGGTGTGGGATACACCTATCAGCGGTTCGCCGAACCGAGTGATTTCTCCTGGCTGCTGGATGCGGACCTGTGGATCGCGCTGCTCTATAAGAAGGGACTCCTCTCTGTGGAGCGGCAGACCGGTATTGCGGACCGATTCACACTGACGCAGAACTATCCGAATCCGTTCAACCCTTCCACTGCCATCGCCTTCACCGTCCCAACCTCCGCCCATGTCGTGCTGGATGTCTACGACATGCTCGGGTCCCGCGTCGCTACACTGGTGGATGAACGTCTGGATGCCGGACGGTACAGCTCCACATTCACGGCATCGTCCCTGCCGAGCGGCGTGTATGTCTACCGTTTGCGGGCGGGATCATTCACCGAATCCAAACGCATGGTGCTGATCAAATGAGCCGTCTTCGTTCCCTCCTTCTGCTCCTGTTCACCGCTGCCGCAACTGTCGCGGCGCAGACACTGTACATGGAAGAGGATAAATGCGGTCCGCTGGATACGCTCTCCGAAGCGTCGAAACTCGCTGCTTCCGGCAACTGGGGATACGGGTACGACACGCTGCTCTACGACCTGTCGCAGTGGAAGAAGAGTCCGTTCGTCACCGTCGATTCCGTCGGTGCTTCGGTGCAGGGACGCGCCCTGTGGGTGCTGACAATCCAGGATACATCGGCCGACCCGGACAACAAGCGGCAGCGTGTGTGGGTGCATGCCCGGACGCATCCGAACGAGGTGCAGGGGACCTGGGTGACGAACGAGATGATCGCGCAGCTGCTGGGGGCGAACGACACGGCCGCCCAGCTCCGCCGCCGGTACGTGTTCGTCATCATGCCGATGTACAATCCGGACGGGGTGGAGCTCGGACTGGCACGCCAGAATGCGAACAACATCGACATCGAGAGCAACTGGAACTCCGCATCGCCGCAGAAGGAGGTGCTGGTGCTCCGCTCGCAGTTCATCGCGCAGATGGCGAAGCCGAATCCGATGCGGATCATGCTGAACATGCATTCGGCGTACGCGTGCACGCGGTACTTCGTCTATCATGCCCCGGGCGGCACCTCGCCGCTCTTCGCGCAGATGGAGCAGCGGTTCATCAATTATGTGCGCTCGTTCTTCCCGGACAGTATCCGTCCCTACCCGTACTACACCAGCTGGGTGAACGCACCGGCCACGCAGTACCCGGAGAGCTGGTGCTGGTCCAATCACAAAGAGAAGATCATGGCGATGACGTACGAGGACGGCAACTGTGCCGCGGCAACGATGTTCGACCGGACGGCCCGTGCGATCCTGCGCGGCATCGACTCGTTTCTGCAGGATTCCTCCGCCTACACCGGCGTTCTTGCTGCGCGCACCATTCCGAAGGACCTGTTCCTGCTCCGCAATCATCCTAATCCGTTCAACCCGTCCACCACCATCTCGTACCGTCTGCCGGAAGCGGCGGAGGTGACGCTCTCCGTCTACGACCTGCTGGGCCGTGAAGCGGCCACACTGGTGCGGGGGAGAGAGGATGCGGGCGGCCATGCGGTCCCGTTCAACGCCGCGGGACTGAGCAGCGGACTGTTCATCGTACGGCTCACCGCCGGCGGCCATTCGGAATTCACCGCCATGCAGTTCATCAAATAGAGGACCTATGACCGACCATCGCGTATCGTGGCACGAGTATTTCATGAATATCGCCGAACAGGTGGCGACCCGCAGTACCTGCGGTCGCAAGCATGTGGGGGCGGTGATCGTGCGCGATAAGACGATCCTCTCCACCGGATACAATGGCAGCCTGCGCGGCGCGCCCCATTGTGATGAGATCGGTCATGACATTGAGAACGATCATTGTGTGCGGACCGTCCATGCCGAAGCGAATGCCGTGGCACAGGCGGCGAAGCACGGCGTCCGCATCGACGAAGCGGAGATCTATGTGACCGCTTCCCCCTGCCTGACCTGCTTCAAACTGATCGCCAACTGCGGCATCCGGAAGATCTATTACAAGGAGTTCTACCGCGACGAGCGCATCACGGAATACGCCCGGCAGTGCGGCGTGACCCTGGTGTACATGGGGAAATGACCCCCTTCCGATGTTGTCCGGCGCTTCTCTGGATCCGAGGAGCGCTCTTCCTTCCTTTCGCTCCGTAATAATTTGGTAACCTGCCGGTAACCGCGGCATAATCCATTCTTGGCATATTCTTGACGTTCTGACCGTCGGGAACCGGCGCACCGTTCACGCATCCAATCCACGATAAAGGCCACCACATGAATCGACCGCTCAGTATCACCATCCTGTTCTTCCTTCTCCTGTGCTCCGCAGCCGCCCAGGAATCGTCGCCGCTCAAGATCTCCGGGTACATGATGGGGGATCTCTATTACAATGCCGTGCGTGATACGGCCATCGCCGGCATGTCCAATCTCGCCGCCGGCGGCGCACGGGACCTGAACGGATTCCAGTTCCGCCGGATCTATCTGACCTTCGATAATACCATCAGCAGCACATTCGTTTCCCGCTTCCGGCTGGAAGGGACGACCGGCGCGCCGACCATCAAGGATGCGTATCTGCAGTGGAAGGGTATCTTCCGCGGATCGGACCTCTTTTTCGGTATCCAGCCGACCCCGGCATTCGAAGTCTCGGAAGGATACTGGGGATACCGGTCGCTGGAGAAATCGAGCCTCGATCTGCGCGGTGTTGTTGCATCGCGGGACCTGGGGATCAGCCTGAAAGGCAAGATCACCGATGACGGCATGGTGCGGTATTGGGTACTGTATGGCAATAACAGCGGAGTGAATGCCGAGACCGATAAGTACAAACGGTTGTATGGACATATCGACCTGAAACCGACGGAGGAGGTCCGTATGACATTCTATGCGGACTATAAGATGCTTGCGCGGATCAACGATCCTAACAGCACCTCCATTCCGAAAGCAACGCTCGGCACCGATGTGCTCACCACAGCCTTCTTTGCCGGTTATGCGGAAGAGCAATCGCTGAGCATCGGAGCAGAGGTGTTCTATCAGACCGCACCGAACGGTTATCTGCACGGCACCGCTCCCGTCATTGCAGAAGCGAAGGATGCGGTCGGAATTTCGCTGTTCGGTCATACCCGGCTCAGCGAGGAACTACGGGCGGTCTGCCGGTATGATTATTATGATCCCAACAGCAGTGCCTCGCACGATGTCCGCCATTACCTGCTGGCGGGTCTGCACTGGGCCGCCGATCCACGCGTTGCGGTCATCCCGAATATCCAGGCGGAATCCTATGAATCCGTCCCGTCCGGCAGCGGCACACGCTCCGTGACCCCGTCCGTGACCGCGCGGGTGACGGTGCATTACATCTTCCTGTGATCCGGTAACAATTTCGTAACAGTGCATTAACATTCAAATAACCGGTCATCTCTATCTTGCCGATACACCAATGACAAAGGACCCTATGAAAACCATCATTTCCTTCGTTCTTCTGCTCGTGATGACCACCGGAGCCACCGCACAGCTGCAATTGAACGGTGCGGGCGCCACCTTCCCGTATGTGATCTACTCCAAATGGTTCGATGAATATCAGAAGAAGACCGGCGTACAGTTCAATTACCAGTCCATCGGCAGCGGCGGCGGGATCAAGCAGGTGATCGAAGGAACGGTCGATTTCGGCGCAACGGACGGTCCGATGAACGATACCCAGCTGGCGGAAGCGAAAGCGAAGCGCGGAACGGATGTGCTGCACATCCCCACGGTGATGGGCGCCGTGGTCGCCACCTACAACGTCTCCGGTATCGGGGCGGGACTGAAACTGACCCCGGATGTGCTGGCGGATATCTTCCTGGGGAAGGTGAAGACGTGGAATGACCCGCGCATCGCAGCGGTCAACAAAGGGGTCACCCTTCCGGCGAAGCCGATCGTGGTGGTGCATCGTTCGGACGGCAGCGGAACGACATATATCTTCGTCGATTATCTCTCCAAAGTGAGTGCGGAATGGAAACAGTCTGTTGGAGTTGGCACCTCCGTGAAATGGCCGCTCGGTCTCGGCGGCAAAGGGAATGAGGGAGTGGCGGGCCAGGTGAAGCAGATCGACGGCTCCATCGGCTATGTGGAACTGGCGTATGCGGTGAAGAACAACCTCTCCTATGCATCGATCCGGAACAAAGCAGGGAACTTCATCGTGCCGTCGCTCGAATCGGTGACCGCCGCGGCGATGAACGAAGCGAAGAAGATGCCTGCCGATCTCCGCGTCTCCATCACGGATGCCGCCGGGAAGGATTCCTATCCGGTGAGCGGATTCACCTGGCTGCTTGTCTATCAGGACCAGAAGGACCAGGCGAAAGGGAAAGCGATGGTCGAGTTCCTGAAATGGGCCTTCAAGGAAGGGGAGAAGTTCGCACCCGCGCTGTACTATGCACCGCTGCCCAAGGAGGTCATTGCACTGAATATGAAGAAGATCGCATCCATCCGTCATAACGGTCAGCCGATCCGGTGAAGCAGTCCATGAACAGTCCGTCATCCGGTACACCGTCATCGCCCCGTTCCGCTTCGTGGAACGCGGGCGATCTCATCTTCCGGTATCTCACCGCGTTCTTCGCGGCGATGGTGCTGCTGCTCATCGTGCTGATGGCGTACGAGATGTACGCCACCTCGCGGCCCACCATCGAGAAGTTCGGATGGAGTTTCCTGACGAGCTCCTCGTGGGACCCGGTGATGGATGAGTACGGTGCGCTGCCGTTCATCTATGGAACGCTCGTCTCCTCCTTCCTTGCGCTGGTCATCGCACTTCCGGTCGGACTCGGTATCGCCGTGTTCCTCACCGAGCTCGCACCGCGGTGGATCGAGCGTCCGTTCTCCTTCATGGTGGAGCTGCTGGCCGGCATCCCGAGTATCGTGTACGGTCTGTGGGGGTTCTTCGTCATGGTGCCGTGGATCCGTTCGACGCTGGAACCGTTCCTGAGCGAACATCTGGGATTCATCCCGCTCTTCCGCGGCGCGCCGTACGGCGTTGGCATGCTGGCGGCCGGCATCATCCTCTCCATCATGATCCTCCCGATCATCGCCTCCATCAGCCGCGATGTGCTCCGCGCTGTGCCGGTCTCCCAGAAGGAAGCGGCCCTGGCGCTCGGTTCCACCCGCTGGGAAGCGACGCGCATCGCGCTCCGGTACTCCCGCTCCGGTATCATGGGTGCGGTGATCCTGGGATTGGGACGCGCCCTGGGGGAGACGATGGCGGTGACCATGGTGATCGGCAACCGGCCGGAGATCAGCACATCGCTCTTCGATCCCGGCTATACGATGGCATCGGTGCTGGCGAACGAGTTCACCGAAGCAACGTCCGAGATGTACATCAGCGCCCTCATCGAGATCGCGCTGGTGCTGTTCGTGGTGGCGCTCATCGTGAATGCGGTGGCGCGGCTGCTCGTGTGGAGCGTCACCCGCTCCTCCGATGCAGGAGGGAGGCACTGACCGTATGGAGCAGCTGATCTTCCGCTACCGTAAATTCAAGAACATCCTCATGTACGGGCTCTGCATCGCCGGTGCGCTGACGGCGCTCGTCCCGCTCGTGATGATCTTCTATCACACCGTCTCGCTCGGCATGGAGGCGATGAACCTGGACCTCTTCACGCAGCTGCCCAAGCCGGTCGGGGAGACCGGCGGCGGTCTCGGGAACGCCATCGTCGGCACGCTCATCCTTGTCGGTCTCGGCAGTCTGATCGGTCTTCCGGTCGGCATCCTCTCCGGCGTCTACCTGTCCGAGTTCGGCAACAACAAGTTCGGCATGGCGGTCCGCTTCATGACCGACGTGCTCAACGGCGTCCCCTCCATCGTGACCGGCGTGGTCGCCTATACCATTATCGTCCTGCCGGCGAAGCATTTCTCGGCGTATGCCGGCGGTTTCGCGCTCGGCATCCTGATGATCCCGATCGTCACCCGCACCACGGAGGAGATGCTCCGCACCGTGCCGCAGTCGTACCGTGAAGCGGCGCTCGCGCTCGGCATCCCGCAGTGGAAGACCACGCTCCGCATCATCATGCCGACCGCGATGGGAGGCATCGTGACCGGCGTGATGCTGGCGGTGGCCCGCGCGGCCGGCGAGACGGCGCCGCTGCTCTTCACGGCACTCAACAACCGGTTCTGGCATACCTCGCTGGACCAGCCGATCGCCTCGCTGACCGTGTTCATCTACAATTACGGCGTCTCACCGTTCGAGGACTGGATCGCGCAGGCATGGGCAGGCGCCCTGGTGCTGATCCTGCTCATCCTCGTGCTAAGTATCGCGGTCCGTATCGCCACACGCCAGCGGTACTGAAGAATTTTTGTTATCATGGAAGAACGATTGAACGGAACTATGACACCATCACCCCATATGCTCACACAGGATGCACCGCCGTCGGCGGAACCGCGGATGAAGATCACCGCGAAGGATGTGCACTGCTATTTCGGTCCGGTGCACGCCATCAAAGGGATCACCTTCGCCATGCCGGAACACTCCGTGGTCGCGATCATCGGACCCTCCGGCTGCGGTAAATCGACCTTCCTCCGCTCCATCAACCGTATGCACGAATTGGTGCCGAACAGCCGCATCACCGGCACGCTGGCGCTGGACGGCGAGGATATCTACGGTATGGATGCTGTCGTGGTGCGGAAACGGATCGGTATGGTCTTCCAGAAACCGAACCCGTTCCCGACCATGTCCATCTTCGATAATGTGGCGGCCGGACTGCGGATGAACGGCATGCGTGATAAGAAGCGGATCACCGAGATCGTGGAACGGAGTCTGCAGCAGGCGGCGCTCTGGAACGAGGTGAAGGACTCCCTCTCCAAGAGCGGCGTGAGCCTCTCCGGCGGCCAGCAGCAGCGTCTCTGCATCGCCCGCACCCTGGCGGTGAGTCCCGAAGTGATCCTGATGGACGAGCCGGCCAGCGCGCTCGATCCGATCTCCACTGCGAAGATCGAGGAGCTCATCTACGAACTGAAGAAGGAATACACCATCGCCATCGTGACGCACAACATGCAGCAGGCGGCGCGCGTGAGCGACCATACGGCGTTCTTCTATATGGGGGAACTGGTGGAGTACGATGTGACGAAGAAGATCTTCACCGTGCCGGCGAAGAAACAGACAGAGGATTACATCACGGGACGCTTCGGGTAATATACCGCGCACCGCAGAATAGACACAGTACATTTCGAACTGATCGTGCCGCGGACAGGCTTGTCCGTGCGCGAACGACCTGGAAGGGATCACACATGGAACGACATTTTCAACGGGACCTGGAGCAGCTGAAATCCAACGTCATCAAGATGGGCAGTCTGGTCGAACAGAATCTGGCCGATGCGCTGGAGGCGGTGCTGAAGAACGATGCGACCACCGCATCCAAAGTGATCTCGGCAGACGGAGCCGTGAACAAGATGGAGATCGAGATCGACAACGGCGTGGTCGACCTGCTGGCACTGCAGCAGCCGGTAGCGAGCGACCTGCGGCTCATCCTGGCCATCCAGAAGATCAACAATGACCTGGAGCGGATCGGCGACCATGCGGTGAACATCGCGGAATCGGCGTACCGGCTGGTGGAGACACCGCAGGAGGAACCGCTGCTGGAGATCCCGAACATGGCGAAGATCGCGAAGGAGATGTTCCAGCAGGCGCTCGATGCGTTCATCCACCTGAATGCGCAGCTGGCGCAGAGCGTGCTGGAGAGCGACGACCGCATGGACGCGCTGAACCGCGGGATGAACTCACAGGTGATCCGGATGATCAAAAAGGACCAGAAGACGCTGGAGGGGGGACTGGAACTGCTCCGGATCAGCCGTAATCTGGAGCGGGTGGCGGACCTCACCACGAACATCGCGGAAGAGGTGATCTTCCACACCCAGGCCCGCATCGTGAAGCATCATGCGACCGAAAAAGGGTGAGCATCCGTGTCTTTGCGGTACCGTCATCATAGCATAACCTTCCCATAACCGCTGCGTCACCGCGGACGATTATCTTTGCAGCATCATATCGAGATGATCGTCCCTATGCGCATCGCCCACCTCTCCGACCTGCATCTCAGCCCGGACCACTTCCCGGAGCGCACCGATGCCTTCTATGAGATCCTGCACAAATGCCGCGCGCTCAAGGCGGACCATATCGGCATCACCGGCGATATCACCAACCAGGCGCGTCCGAAGGAGTTCGCCCATGCCCGGGGGATCCTGAAGGAGTTCGGACTGCTGGACCCGGAGAAGCTCACGGTCACCATCGGCAACCATGACATCTTCGGCGGGCCGTACTTCGCGGAGGATGTGCTGTCGTTCCCGGGAACCTGCCGGTCCACGGACTATGAATCGAAAGTGAAGGAGTTCCATGCGGCCTTCCGCGAGACGTTCGAAGGGAGCAGCTATTTCTCCGGTCCGTCGGTCTTCCCGTTCGTGAAGACCGTGAAGGATGTGGTGTTCGCGGGGATCAACTCCGTGTCCCGCTGGAACTCCCTGACGAATCCGCTCGGCTCCAACGGCCGGGTGGAGAAGGAGCAGGTGCGGAGACTGAAGGAGGTGCTCTCGTCAGCAGCGGTGAAACAACGGACGCTCCTGGTGCTCATCCATCATCATTTCCGCCGCACGGAAGCGCCGGCCTCCGCCGGGACCCTGCAGAAGGTCTGGAACACCATCGAATCGGGTACGATGAAATTGTGGAAGAAGAAACGTCTTGTTGCTCTGTTCCGTGAGGTCGGCGCCGCAGCGGTGCTGCACGGCCACGTGCATGATCACGAAGCGTATGAACGGAAGAAGGTCTCCTTTCTGAATGCCGGAGCGACCATGCTGGCCGCCGGGGATGGTCAACGCCGGTTCCATCTGCTGCATGCCGGCGCAGAAAGGGTGGAGCATGCCGATATTCGGATGACGCCCTATCACCGCAGCAAACGGACCGCCGCACTCGCATGATCCTGATGCAGATGCTGTTCATTTTGCTGAGTTTGGAAGCTAAAACCCTCGCATCCGGCGATGGATGGTTCCGGCAGCAGCGGTATGACCGTGCGATCGGCGAGTACACCTCCTTGCAAGGCGGCGAACGCAGTGCGGAAACATACTGGCGCATCGCCCGTGCGTTTGTCTGTGCAGGGGATATTGCTCCATTCCCGGAACGGAAGCAGCAGTATGAGAATGCGCTGCATGCCTCTGCGGAAGCGCTCCGCCTTGATTCCTCGAACAGCAATGCTCACACCTGGTACGCCGTGTCCCTCGGCTCCATTGCCGTATTCGAAGGGAGCAGAATGAAGGTGGAGTATTGCCGGCGGATCCAGCGGTCGCTCGAACGCGCCATCGCCCTCGATCCTGCGAATGATGTTGCCTATTCTGTGCTCGGCACCTTTTACCGGATGCTCGCCAACGTCGGTTGGATGGAACGGCAGCTGGCGGATCTCTTGCTGGGCGGTCTTCCGGCGGGAGGATATGCAGAAGCGGAGCGGATGCTGCTGAAAGCCGTGTCGCTCGCTCCATCCGTTCTCCGTCATCACTACGAACTGGGTCTTGTCTATGTGGAGAGCGGAAGGTTGGGGGAGGCTGAAGCGGTGTTCCGGCACGCGCTCACATTACCGAAGACCCTGGCAAGCGATGAGGAGAGGATCGCGGCGATCCGGCACCAGCTGAAGCAGTGACCCGCAAGAAAAACAAATAGCCCGACACACCGAAAACATCCCGCACCAGTTCTCTCCTTTCGCTCTCGCGATAGTACAATATCCTGACCTGCATGCCGCACAACTGCTGAAATATTAAACACCCCGAAGAAGATACTATCACTTCTGCGAAATGTCCCCTGCGGTTTGAAATAGAATCGGCGAATAATCTTTGAAATCCAGGTACACCAATTGTATACACTCTATTGGAGTATCCTCTTCTTGTATTCGCTTCCATTCCGCCATTCAGTTTCCCAAAGGGGTAACATCATGAAACGATCTCTTGTGACGTTCTGTATGTTCGTAACGGCCGTTATCATTTCACTCACCATATATTCCTGTGAGAAACTTGATGAGCTCACCGGTGCAACAAAACCGGGAAAGATCTCCGGTATGGTCCGGGATAGTATCTCGAACATCGGTCTTGCCGGCGTTTCCATTTCAACACTACCTCCAACGAACACCGCAGAGACCGATTCGAACGGTGTGTTCCTGCTGGAAGAGATCGATAAGGGGGACTATGTGATCCGGTTCTCCAGAAATGAGTATCTGTCCAAATCCATGGATATCAACGTCGTAGCGGAAAAGAGCACCGTAATCCAAGTAGTGCTCGCTCCTGTCGCTTTGCCGACCGGATCGATTCAAGGAGCGGTGACGAACAGTGTTGATGCACGCCCTGTTGCCGGCGCGACGGTTACGACCGAACCGGTGACTGTCACGGTTACGACCGACACCTTGGGACGGTTCTCTATCCCGCAGATTCCCGTTCGATCATATTCAGTACGTGTTGCCGCAGCAGGATATCAGCAAGGCTCTGCTGCTGTTCAGGTCGCTGCCGGTCAGACGGCCCCTGCCTCCATTGCACTCGTTCCACTGCAAACCTCACAGACTGGTACCATCAAAGGAACCATTACTCATTCTGTATCCGGAACACCGATCGCCGACGCAACAGTCATCACGAAGCCGGCAACAACATCCGTGAACAGTGATGTGAACGGGAACTTCCAGCTCTCCAACGTGCTTGCGGGGACCTATACCATCGAGGTCTCAAAGATCGGATACAATCAGGCTGCCTCGACACCGGTGGTTCTTTCTGCAAACAGCACGCAAACAGTGAATTTTACCATGGCACCGTCCGGCACAGGGATCGGCAGCGTAAAAGTGACCGTGCTGGCGATCTATCAGGGAGTGCAGATTCCGTTCCCGTATGCTACGCTAACACTAATACCCGGCAATATTGTCCAGACGACCGACACAACCGGGACCGCATACTTCACCGCCGTTCCATTCGGCGCCTACACGCTCCGGTGCGAGCATACGGCACTGATCACAACGGAGCAGTCGGTCACGGTCTCTGCATCTCAGCAGATCTCGGTGACCATCACACCACAACTGGCGCCCGCAAAGACCGGCTCGGTACAGGGAAAGGTCTTGAATGCGTTGACCAAAGGACCGATCGCCGCGGCAACCGTTGTGTTCACAACCGATGGCGATCGGAGTGTGACAACCAATTCGAATGGCGAATTCACAGCTGACAATGTCCCGGTTGGTAAACATTCACTCACCGCCTCGGTCCCCGGCGGCGGGTACGCTTCCAAAACCCTGGAAACCGATGTGATAGGGTCGCAGACGACGTCGGTCGAGTTCATGCTGCAGCCGAATGTCATGACAACAGTCATCGCCGGTAAGGTCCTGAATGCACTCAAACTGCCGGAGCCCGGAGTGCTGGTTGAATTGCCTGACCCGGCACTGTCATCCGTGACCAATGCTGCCGGACTCTTCATTCTTAAAGGCAATATCCCGGCAGGACAGCATCAGCTGAAAGTGACGAAACAGGGATTCACCGCAACCTCCGCATCGGCGAGTGTGAGCCGGTACGGCGATTCCGTCTGGATCGGTGAGATCAGCATCTCATCATCAGGCGGCCCAGGTACGATCACGATTGGCGGGAAGGCTGTTTCCATCGTTTCCATGAAAGGGGTCGCCGGGACAACCGTGACGACACTTCCGGCAACATCGATCGTCTCCACCGGTTCGGACGGAGTGTTCACCATCCCGAATGTTATGGCGGGAACGTACGGCATCGATCTGTCACATTCAAAATACATCAACTATCGCGTCGACGGTCTGACATTTCCGCTATCGTATGAACTGAGTGTGTACATGTTCTATGGGAAATACACCGCCGCACAGACCGCCTTCTATCCATTGGTCACCACATGGCAGGAATGGAATAAAAGTTACTGGGGCAGCGCCGGACAACTGCAGAATTATGGCACGGTTCCGGCGTCGAACCGGTTCGGCATCAGCGACCATGCCCGGCAGCTGTCCGGAGCACAATATATGATGACGACGGCGATCGGTGATTCGGCTGGTGCGGCAGGAGCGGTGATGATCTCGTTCTGGACGAAATTGGAACCAACGCTGTCCAAGCTGACGCCGCTCGTCGCCTGGTCGAACAGTGCGGGAACTTCGGGCTGGTCCGTTGCTGCGGACAATGAGGCGGGAAAGATCTCTCTGAAGGTGACGGCCAATAATACCAACGGCACCGCGGTGTCGTACGATCCGGTGCACGAGAACGATCTGCTTGGCAAGTGGGTCATGATCACGGTAGGATTCCGCCGGAGCCCGCTCGGCACCTATCAGGCGGTGCTCTATCTGAACGGGACGAAACGATTGGACCAGTCACTGGATCTTCCGAATATCAATCTTGCTGCCAATCAGTTGGTCGTGGGAAGAGCGAAGCGGGGAGGTGAACCGTTCCAGTTCATGAGCGGCACCATCGATGATATCCATCTGTTCCGTTCATTCCTGTCGGATGCGGAGATCGCGGATCTGTTCAACGAGGAATGACCGCATCGGCAGCAAGCATTGTGCCGCCTTGCGAAGGCTGAAACCTATCGGTGCTGCAACCTTCGCAAGGTAGATCTATCTCCCTGCCCGCTTCTGCAGTTCTTCCGGTTTCAGGATGATCAGATTCCCGGCCCGGACGCCGTTCCGGTAGGAGACTGCGCGGAGCGTGACCGGTCCGGGCGGCAGTGTGAACGGCGAGGAATATCTCGGCGAGCCCTCGTCCGGCATCGTCTCATCGATGGTGTAATAGATATCCACTCCCGGCATTTCGGATTCCATCTCCACTGTCATCACGCCGTTGTTCGTGCGGGTGCGGATCACGGGATCGAAGACCGCCGTGCTGTAATTGATCCCCGCCTTATCGGCACGGCGAAAATGCTCTTCCATTCTCACGGTGAATCCATTCCACTCCTTCCGTTCCTTCGGGGACCACAACACTTCGGCGAGCGCCCACGCGCGGGGATAGAGCATGTACTGCACCGCACGCATGTGCGGGATGTTCTCGGTCCAGAGATTCCCCTGTCCGCCCAGAATGTACTTCGCCTCCACGCCTTCCGGCAGCGGATCGAAACTGTAGGTCTTCTTCGCGCGGAGCGATGCGTACACCGGCGGATCGACCGTCTGGTCCCCCTGATTGTAATCGAGGTACGCGAACGTGGTGGGGGACATCACCACCTCGTGTCCCTTCTCCGCCGCTTCGATCCCGCCTTTCATGCCGCGCCAGCTCATCACCGCTGCTGTCGGCGAGACGCCCCCTTCCAGGATCTCATCCCACCCGAGCAGTTTCTTGCCGTGCTTCTTCAGCATCGTCTCCAGCCGGGTGATGAAATATCCCTGCAGGTCCTCCACGTGACGGATATTCAGTTTCTTCATCAGTGCCTGACAGCCGGGATCCTGCGCCCAGTATCCTTTGTATGCTTCATCCCCGCCCACGTGGAAGTACGGACCGGGGAAGAGCGGGACGACCTCGGCGAAGACCTTCTCCAGGAACTCGTACACCCGCTCATCGCTCGGATTGAGCGTGTTCTCGATGTTCATTTTGAAGGTGCCGTTGGCGAACCAGTCGGCGAAATCACTCCCGGGATTCACCCGCGTGTTCGTATCCTTCTTCGTGCTGAGCCAAGGATAGGCCGCGATCGCCGCCATGCTGTGTCCCGGCAGGTCGATCTCCGGCACCACGGTGATGTGATGCTGTGCCGCATACTGCACGATCTCTTTGATCTGCTCCTGCGTGTAGAATCCGCCGTAGGTCGCCGCTTCTCCGGGCTGCGGGTCAAGACGTGATCCGAACGCACCGGAACGCTCCACGCGCCACGCGCCGACAGAGGTGAGTCTCGGATACGCCTTCACTTCGATCCGCCATCCGTTATCGTCCGTCAGATGCCAGTGGAAGGTGTTGTATTTGTAGCGCGCCATCTGGCGGATGAACGTCTTCACATCCTCCACCGGGAAGAAATGACGGCTCACGTCGAGCATCAGTCCGCGCCAGCCGAACCGCGGTTTGTCAACGATGGTGACGGCAGGGACACTCCATTCTGCCGTTGCCGGCGTGTTCCCCTCAACTTCTGCCGGCAGCAGCTGCAGCAGCGTCTGTACTCCATAATACAGACCGGCCGGCGCGTAGGCGGAGAGGGTGATCCCGTCCGACGAGACGGTGAGCAGGTAACCTTCATTGCCGATCCTTTTCTCCTTCTTTTCCAGCAGGATGAAGCGGACCGGTCCGCCGCTGCCGGATTGGACCGGCAGCGTGAATCCCGCCGGGATACTCAGGCGGTCCGAGAATTCCTTCGCGGCCGCCTGCGCTGCAGGTGCGTTGTACGAAACAACGGATGCCGCCGTGATGCGGTAAGAGCCGTTCTGCATCTGCATCTCTGCCGGGATCGGGATGAGCTGCTGGGCGAATGCCGCCGCACTGAGAATGGTGAGGGAAAGAAGGAGAAGGAGGGTTCGTGTTCTCATAATAGTAACGTAAGTTGTAATAATGATGATGTGTATGGACGGTGACTGTCACCTAAGTATTAGGTGACAGTCACCTATCTCTCCATCCTGTCACCGTCCTGCTTTCTTTTGTTCGTAATACCTTTGCAGCACAAAGAACGCCTTCTTCTTCTCTCCGTTCTCGGAGTAGAGCCCTTTCCGGTTCCATCCATCCTGGATGCCGGGAAGCGGCCGGCGCGGGGAGCGGAAATCGGTGAGGATCCACGGCGACATGCCGCTCAGCTGCGGGATGGTGCTGAGCATCCGGAGCGTCTTTCTGTAGAGGTCCTCCTGATACTCCTCGGAGAATCTCGTCAGCGTATCACCATGGAATCCGTACTTTGCATCGGCGCCGAATTCGGAGATAATCACCGGTTTCTGCTGGGCGATCTTCCATTGTACGTCCAGGCACTTGTCCGGCAGACCGTCATACCAGCCGATGTACTGATTGAAACTGAGGATGTCCACTGTCTCCGCGAACGGGTCGGTGATGCTCCGTGTGTTCGGTGCGCCCGGCTGACCGCTCTGTTCCAGCGCCGCACTGATCAGCCGCGTACCGTCCAGCGCGCGCGCACGGGCCGCCAGTTTTCCGAGGAACGCGTTCCGCACTTCGCTGACGGGAGTCTCGTTCGCCATCGACCAGATGATCACCGATGCACGGTTACGGTCCCGCACGATCATCGCCTCCAGCTGCGCTTCGGCGTTGCGGTATGTCGCCTCGTTCCGCCAGTCGATCGTCCAATAGACCGGGATCTCCTCCCAGACCAGCAGCCCCATCGAATCGGCCATCCGCACCATCTGTTCGTTGTGGGGATAGTGGGCAAGGCGGACGAAACTACATCCTAATTCTTTCGCGCGGGAGAGGATCGTCACCGCATCCTCCCGCGTGTGTGCGCGTCCTTTGGTGAACGGACTCTCCTCGTGGATCGAAATGCCGCGCAGGAACACCTTCGTACCGTTCAGCAGGATGGAAGTGCCGGCTACGGTGATGGTCCGCAGTCCGATCCGCTCGCGGAACGTATCATCACCCGCCGTGATGGTCACATCGTACAGTTTCGGATCGGCCGGTGACCAATATCTGATGGAAGAACGGATGGGAATGGTGATGAAGGCGGTGCCGGAAGAGTCAGTCACAGCGGAGGCATCGAGTTTCAGTTCCGGTATGGTCAATCGGACCTTCTGCCCGGCACGGTTCGCACCATCCATTGTCACCGACGTGCGGAGCTGCTTCGGATCGTTCCGGTCGAGATGAACAACGGCATCGCGGATGAACACGGCGGGAGTTTCCACCAACCGCACATCCCGGGTGATGCCGCCGTAATTCCACCAGTCTGTATTAAGAGTCGGCACCCCTTCTTTGACCCGCTTATTGTCCACCTTCACCACCAGCGAGTTCCGCTTCCCGCGAAGCAGTCCGGTCACTTCGAACGAGAACGGCGTGAACCCGCCGCGATACTCGCCCAGCCGCACGCCGTTCAACGCGACGGTCGAGGCGATCATCGCGCCTTCGAAATCGACAAACAGGCGCTGCCCTGGCTCAAGCTCCGGCGGCGTGAAGCGCCGGCGATAGGTCGAGATAAATTGATATTCGGCGTTGTCGAAGTTGTGATGCGGCAGCACGATGTTGGCGTGCGGGAGCGTCACCGGCTCGAAGCGGCTGTCCGGCGCGGTGTCGTCCACCGGCTCAGGGTGGTACAGCCAGCCGTCGTTGAACGGAATGAGGGTGCGCAAACCAGTATCCTTTCACTGCGAAGGCGCGCAGCGCGCCACCGATTACTTGCCCGATCCGAGGGTCAGCCCCTGAATAAAATACCGCTGCAAGAAGATAAACACGAACACCGTCGGCAGGGTCGCCAGCAGCGCGCCGGCGGTGATCAGCGGCCAATCGGTGACGTACTGCCCCTGGAGCGTCGCCAGCCCTGCCGTGACCGGGCGCAGCGAGTCCGACTGGAGCAGAATTAGCGCCCACAGAAAGTCGTTGAAGACCCAGGTGAATTCCAGCGTCGCCAGCGCCGCGAGCGAGGGCAGGCTCAGCGGCAGCATAATCTGCCCGTAGATACGGAACTCGCCGCAGCCATCGACCCGCGCCGCGTCGAGAATCTCGCCCGGCACGGTGCGCATGAAGTTACGCATCACGAACGTGCAGAAGCCAAGCTGGAACGCGATGTGAATCAGGATCAGCGCGCCGTAGGTGTCGTACAGCCCAAGCCGGTTGGTCAGGCGGAAGACCGGTAGCAGCAGAATCTGGAATGGCAGCATGGTCCCGGCGACGTACATGAAGTAGATCAGCAGGTTGCCCTTGAACTTGAAGCGGGCGAGGGCATAGGCGCTCAGCGACGAGAGGAACAGCATCCCCAACAGCGACGGGATGGTGATGATGAAGCTGTTAAGCAGGTATTGCCGGACGCGCGCCGCGGTCCACGCCTCGATGAAGTTCTGGTACACGAATTCGCGCGGGATGCTCCAGAACCCGTTGAGCGTGATGTCATCCATCGTGCGGAACGAAGTCAGCAAGGTGGCGAACAGCGGCAGCAGCCATGTCAGCGTGAACATCGTCAGCAGGATGTACTTGGCCGCGCGGTTGAAGCGCTCGCGCACGGGCGCGACGCCGCTGACCTGGCTGGCGTTCTGGGTGCGGGCGAGGGTCGCCATGGCTAATACTCCAGCTCGTCTCTGAGGGTGCGCCACAGGTAGAAACCGACGAAGATGATGCTGATCGTGAACAGCACGACCGCGATCGCGGCGCCGTAGCCCATCCGGTAGTTGTTGAACGCCTCGATATACATGTAGTTCGCCAGCACGCGCGTCCCCTGGTTGCCGCGCGTCATGACCTGCACCAGGTCGAAGGAGCGCAGCGAGTCAATCACCGAGATAATGAAGACGATCGTCGTCACCGGCGCCAGCAGCGGCAGGATCACATGCCGGAATAACTGCCAGCGGTTCGCGCCGTCCACCAGCCCGGCGTCGATCAGAGTCGGATCGACGTTTTTCAGCCCCGCCAGGTACAGCACCATCACGTAGCCGACCTGGCGCCAGGTCGCCGCCGCGATGATGCAGTAGATCGCCAGGTCGCGATCCGCCAGCCAGCCAGGCGGGTTCTCGGTGATCCCACCCTGGATCAGCAGCGAGTTAATCAACCCCTTGGTCGGGTGATAGACCCACGACCAGACCAGCGCGATCACCGGCCACGACAGCACCAGCGGCGAGTAGAAGCTGACCTTGTACCAGCGCCCGCCGCGCATGTCCGTATTGAAGATCAGGGCCAGCCCCAGCCCCAGGGTGGTCGGCACGGTGACGAACGCGACCAGCCAGCGCAGGTTGTTGCCCAACGCTTCAGCCAGCGCGCTTTGCTTGAAGAGGACTTCGTAATTTCGCAAGCCGACGTATTCCGGCGTGCTGACGCCGTCCCAGTTGGTCAGACTCAGATAAAACGTGTAGACCGTCGGCGCGATGATCCAGACCAGGTACAGAGCCAGCGGCACGGCCAGGAACAGGTAAGGAATCAGTTTCTGCGGCACCGGCGGCCTGAGCGCCGCGAGCCGCCGGCTGATCCGCTGCGCGGCGATGTTCAGGTTGGGAACCAGCAGGATGACCTGGGCGACCAGTCCCACCAGCGCGACAAACACCACCTGCGAGCCGGTGCCAATATTGGCGCGGATGTATTCCGCCACCTCGCCCTCGCGGACGAAATAGAGATCAGCGTAGTACACCAGCCCCAGCACACCGAACCCCATGGTCAGGATGGAGGCGAGCGCGCCTCGATGCGGGGTTAGCAGCCCCCATAGAGAGAAGCCCATAGTCAGCAGCGCGGCGAGCGGGATCAGGACGATCTGCCAGGTGCTGAAGTTCTTCAGGCTGCCCCCGGTCAGCACATCGGACATCAGGCGCGCGCCGTTATACTTGATTTCCGTCCACATCCAGGGCATGAAGATAAACGTGACCAGGACGACGACCGCGAAGATCAGCCCCAGAAAATTCGCGTTGGCGAAATCCAGCGGCTCCCGCAAATTCCGCGCTTTCACTGCTGTAGCCATAGTCCGCTCCTTGTGACGATGGTTTGGAGCGGCACGGCCACCCGTGAGTTGGATGACCGTGCCCAAACGTCAGGGGGGCCTGACCGGTGAACGGGAGGGCTTACTCGGCCGTTTCTTCCAGGATACGCAGGCGCTCGGCCTCAAGGTCTTCCAGAATCTGGTCAATCGAGGACGGATCGCTCCAGAATTGGGAGAACCCGTTCAGCCCGGCCTCGGCCATGGGGGCGGTCGTGTCGCGATCGTAGAACTGCGCGACATAGTCTGCGGTCTGGATCAGCTCGATGCCCTTCTGGGTGGCGGGCGACGCGCCGCTCACATCGACATCAGTGCGGGTGGGCAGGCGGCCCATCTCGTCAAACGCCTTCTGCTGCATCTCCAGCGAGCCGATGAAGGCCAGGAATTCCTTGCCACCATCCAGGTTGCGCGCGTTCGCCGCCATGAAGTACCCGTCGGTTGGGGCGTCCTCGCCGATTGGCACGCTGGGGTCGATGATCGGGAAGCGGAAGAAGTCGAGGTCCGCTTCCAGCTCGTCGGGGTACGAGTCGACGATGAACTGGCCCATCAGGTACATCGCTGCCGTGCCTTCAGTCATCGGCGTCAGGGCTTCCTGCCAGGCGTATGCGGCGGCGTCTTCAATAAAGCAGTTGTGATCAAACAGCTCCTGCCACTTGGCGAAGACGGCTTTGACGCGTTCGTCGGTGTAGGACTCCTTGAGCAGCATCAGGTCGATGTGGAACTGCGGGCCGTTGATACGCATATTGAGATAGTCGAACCAGGCAGCCGCCGTCCACGGATAGCGGGTGCCGATCGTGATGGGGGTGATCCCCGCCGCGTTGAGCGTGTCGCACGCGCCCAGGAACTCTTCCCAGGTCTCCGGGACTTTGGTGATCCCGGCCTGCTCGAACAGCGAGGGGCGATAGTAGACCGCCCACCAGTAGTACGAGGTTGGCAGGAAGTATTGCTTGCCATCCACCGAGGCCAGCGCGACGAAGCCCGGCGCATACGCCTCGTTGAAGCCGTAATCGGCGAAGACATCGGAAATGTCCGCGATCAGGCCCTTGTCGATGAAGAACCGGGCGCGCTCGCCAGCGAACCAGGTCAGCACGTCAGGGGCCGGTTCGGCGGTCAGATAGGCGCGGATGGCCTGCTTGAAGTCTTCGTGCGCGATGATCGAGTGCTCCACCGGCACCAGCGGGTGAGCCTCGTTCCACATGGCGACCATTTCTTCGTCGAAGGCGCGCGGCTTGGGGTCGCCGTGCATCGAGTTGTAGGTGACGTATTCCGGCCCCTGCGCGGCGGTCAGACCAGCGGGGAGCGCGAGCACCACGGCGATCAGCAACGTCACGAAAAGGCTGCGCTTGGAGAACTTGGAACTGGACATGGCACCTCTCCTTAAAAGACCGAAAGCATCTGTTGTGTTTGCTTGCCATCCAGCCGCGCGGGCGGATGGTTCCGGCGGATTCCTTACGTAGCGCCTCGGTTGTCAGTCGGCTGTGTCCTCCTCTCTTGGCTCAGGGAGCATCGATGCGACCGATCGGTTAGGGACAGAGTCAGGAGCGGAGTAGGGCGCGGCGGTGGATTCCCTTTCAACGAACCGGACCGGGAGCACGGCGTTGTCAGGTGTGGCGCCTGCGAGGATGTCGAACAGCATGTGCGCGGCGGTCTGGCCGCTTTCCGGGGCGCGCTGATCGATCGTCGTCAGCGGTGGCGCGAAGCTGGCGGCGGCGGGGATGTCGTCATAGCCCGTCACGGTCAGGTCGCCGGGCACGCGGCGGCCCATCAGCCGCGCCTGCTGGATCGCGCCCAGCGCCATGCGGTCGTTAAGGCAGATCAGCGCGGTCAGCTCCGGGTGGCGGCTGAGCAGATCGGCGGCGCCCGCTGCGCCGCTTGTG
>JABWAK010000274.1 GCA_013361065.1 Bacteroidota bacterium | reverse complement strand
CCTGCTGTAACAGGATCACCGCCGATGTGAGTACATTGACCGCGAGATGGAATTCACTGACGGTCAATTTCTCCAATGTGACGAGGTGTTCGAGTTTCCGCGTGGTCGGTCTCAGTACGTGATCGAACAATTCCTCAAGGGATGCTCCGGCAGCAAGTGTTTCCCGGAACAATCCGTTGATCTCTTCCTTCCTCCCTTTGATCGCTGCGGAGAAACAAACCGAGTGAAGGACGTTGAACTCCTTGTGGCGCACAATGGAATGGATGATCATCTCATCGGACATCATCCGCGGGAGTGAATGCGGTGTATGCACATCATATTCATTCGCACTCATGAACGCATACACATCCTCTGCATGGAACTTCCGATGGCCGCCGGGTGTACGGAAGCATTTCAGCTTCCCTTCATCGGTCCATCGCTTCACGGTGGATTTATCCACGCGAAGGATCCCGGCTACATCGTTCGTTGTGAACAGCACTTCACCCATGAGAACCACAAGATCGGATTGTGAGCGTTTTACCTCGTTATAGCATATAATGTACACAATATACCAAAAACATTGGGAAGGCGTATCAATTAGAGTATTTTAATGAACTCAATTGAAGCATTCCCTTTCCGTCTGCAGTAATTTCCGGCGGGATTCATACCCTTAGAGCGGTATCAATTCTCTTACTTCGGCAGGCCCTTTTCAGCGATCCTGGTCATGATATCGCAGAATCGGTCCAGTTCCCCGGTCAGTGTATACAAGTTCGGTGTGATCCGGAGACCTTTGAATTCCTCATGGTCGATCGGTGTGGTGATGATCCTATACTTCGAATGGAGATGGACCGCAAGGTCCACAGGTGGAACACCGGTGATGCCGACATTCGCAATGGCGCAATACTCCCTTCCCCGCATCGCCGTATTGAAATAGATGCCGGGCACCGATCGCAGCTTTCCGACCCAGTAGTCCGTCAGATACCGCAGCCGTTCCTCCTTCCTCCGTGCCCCGATCAGTTGATGATAGGCGATCGCTTCCCCGATGGCCAACTTGGGCGCGATGGAATGCGTCCCGATCTCCTCGAATTTCCGGATGTCATTGGCATTCTTCCGCTCTGCGGCCATCAACGGCCAGACCTTGCCGATCTTCTCCCGTCGGACGAAGAGCAGTCCGGTCCCTTTCGGCGCATACATCCACTTGTGGAGACTGACGCCGAAGTAATCACAATCGAGATCCTTGTGGGTGAAGTCGAACTGGGCGAACGAGTGTGCGCCATCCACCACCACTTCGATCCCACGGGAACGGCCGAGGGCACACAATTCCTTGACCGGCAACAGTTGTCCGGTGAGATTGATCTGATGACACAGCAGCATCACTTTGGTCTTCGGCGTGATCGCTTTCCGGAAGGCTTCGATCGTCTCTTCATTCGACCGGGCCGGGACCGCGATCTTGATCAACTTCAGAACGATCCCTTCCCGCGCCTCACGCTGTCGGAGCGTGGTGAGCATGCGGGGATAATCCTGTGTCGTAGAGAGGACCTCGTCACCGCTTTTCAGGTCGAGTCCCATCAAGACGGTCTCCAACGATTCCGACGCATTCCGTGTGATCGCGATCTCCTCAGCATCACAACCGAACACCGAGGCGAGTCCGGCGCGGATGGTCTCGAGCTGCGGCTGCATCACCTGCCACATCGTGTGCGCCGTGAGATCCTCCTGCTGCCATTGGTAGCGCACGAGCGCTTCCGTGACGATACGCGGTGACGGTGAGACACCTCCGTTGTTAAGATTGATCGTCCCCCGTCCCACAGAGAATGACTGCTGGATAGTACTCCAAAAATCCTCGTTCGAGGCAAGGTCACCGGCAGCGGTGCCATGATACGGCGCGACCGCAGCATGGAGCTCATCGGTGAGAGATGCGACTGACGCAGAAGAGAGTGATGCCAGTCCGAGTCCCTTCCCGACATTGGAAAGGAACCTCCGTCTGTCCAAACCGTGCTCGTTCATACCGATACCTTTCTCCGGCGCACCATGGCGACGGTCTTCGGATCGCGCAGCTCCCGTAATGCCCCAGCGGCGATCCAGCGTGCGCTGCGTGA
>JABWAK010000110.1 GCA_013361065.1 Bacteroidota bacterium | reverse complement strand
CCAGCCGGCCGGCGCTGATGGCGGCAGCATAGAGTGTGTCGTTGCGGATGTAGGCATCGTGCACGTACGGCGTGCTCGCTTTGCCGTAGGAACCAACCTGCAGCGGATTGAGCGGATCGGAGATGTCCATGATGCGCGTTCCGCCGAAGTCCCCGCCGTTCACGTACAGGTAATGACCGTCGATGCTCACCGTGTGCGCACGGTTGTATTTCTTTGTGGCGAGCGGGGAGAGATTCGTCGTATCGGTCCAGGTGTAGACCTTCTTGAAGGAGGCGGAATCGGGAAGTGTGCTCAGGTCGATGATCTGTACGCCGGGCCGGCGGGTGGAGGTGGTCCCCTCCGCACCGATGTAGAGATAGTTCTTATAGGTCCTGAACTCGTGGTAATTGTAGCTGGAGGTCGGTCCCATCAGGAAGGATGCCTCCTTGAATGGGAGCGTGGTGATATCGACCACGGACGTCCCCTGCGGCGTGCCGATGAAGACGTACTCCCGGTTCTTCACCGTATCGGTCCATCCCCAGATCTCAGAATAGCTGCTGTTGGAGGGATTGGGCCCGTATTTGTTCATCTGGCCGATGAGTGTGGTGTTGTACGACGTCTGTGCCGGCAGGACCGTGAACACAGCGAGGATCAGCAGGATTATTCTCATCGGGAGCAAAAGATTGGTGAACAGCAATGGTGGAATGAAAAGGTACAAGAGAAAAGTAGTGAATTTATCACTCTTCGGAAAGGGTTACCTTCTGCCACCCCCGCACAGAATTGCAGAGATAGATCGCCTCGGCGTTGCGCAGGTCGTCGAGGGTGATGATCCGCTCCGATGCGCGGCGGTCCTTCTCCAGGATGCGCGCGCGGAAGACCCCCGGCAGCACGCCGCAGGAGAGCGGGGGAGTGTAGAACTTCCCGCCCGCTTCGATGAACAGATTCGTCACACTCCCCTCGGTCACCTCACCCCGTTCATTCAGAAAGATATAGTCCGCCAATCCTTTCTTCTCCGCCATCATCCGGTACCGTTCGTACAGCTCGCGGTGCGTCGTTTTATGATAGAGGAACCGGTCGGAAGAGTCAGTCCGCTCGTCGGCGATCGCAGCGGTTTCAAGGAGCGGTGCAGTATAGACGGCCGCGGTGACGGTCGGGAGACCGGTGCGGCTGAGGAGCAGACGGATGCGGTAGCGCAGAGTGGTGTCGAACCGGGATGCTTCATCCTGTAACGCGGTGCGGACCGCGGCATCGTCGTACGGAATGCGGAAATAGTCCGCCGAGGCGCGCAGGCGCTCCAGATGCCCGTCCAACAGGACGAAATCACCGTTCCAGAGCATCGTCTCCAGCAGATGGAACTTTGGCTCCTCCTGCAGCAGGAAGGCCGCTTTGAGACGGCATTCTTCGAACTCCGCATCCGCATTGGAATCGTGCACGATGCCGCTGCCGACCCCCATCGTCCCTTCCGTACCGGTGAGCGTCACGGTGCGGATGGCAACGCTGAAGACCGAGCGTCCCTCCGGCGCGATGTAGCCGATGGCGCCGCAGTAGACACCACGGTCCTGCTGCTCCAGTTCGCGGATGATCTGCATCGTGCGGATCTTCGGCGCGCCAGTCACAGAGCCGCACGGGAAGAGGGCGCGGAAGAGATCATGGGAGGTGATGTCCGGACGGAGCGCACCGCGGACCGTGGAGGTCATCTGCAGCACCGTTTCATAGCGCTCCACATGATACATCTCCGGCACCTGGACGCTTCCGGCGCTGCAGAGCCGGCCGATGTCGTTCCGCAGCAGGTCGACGATCATCAGATTCTCGCTCCGGTTCTTCGGATCGTTCGCCAGCCATTCCGCCATCTGACGGTCCTCGTCGTTCGTCCTGCCGCGCTTCACCGTTCCCTTCATAGGCCGGACGGTGATGGAATCCTTGTCTGCACGAAAGAAGAGCTCGGGTGAGAAGGAGAGGATCTGTGCCGTGCCGGTGTTGAGCAGTGCGCTGTAGGGAACGTGCTGCTTGCGGCGGAGTGAATTATACAGCTCGCGGAAATCACCGTCGAAGGAGAAATGATAGCTGCCGGTGAAGTTCACCTGGTAGGTATCGCCCTCCGTGATGTATGTGCGGATGCGTTCCACGCGCGAACGATACGTCTCCTGATCCATGGAGAAGCGCACGTTGCGGATCGGGGCGGCGGGGACGCTGTCGGATTCGAGAAGTCCCGGCTCCACGGCAAGAGGAGCCTCGTAGATACCGAACCAGATGAGCGGGAGCGGACCGGTATGCTGATGGTCCGGGACGACCTGCTCAAAATGGTATCCGCATTCGTAGGCGAGGTATCCGGCGGCCCAGCGGCCGAGCGAGCGGTGATGGTCCAATTGACGGAAGAGCTCCGGGATCTCCTCCAGGGAATGGGCAGTGAGCGTAGCGATGGGACGGGTGAACAGGAGCTGACCGGTATTGTCCTCATCCGTACGGCTCGATTCGAGCAGAACGGTCCCGGCCTCCCGGAGGGATGCAAACAAAAACGCACGGTCGGTCACCCGGCCGTGCGTTGTCATGGTGCGGGGATCATCCAATCAGCTGCTCCAGGTTCGCTTTCAGTTTCTGGATCGTCTGTTCGAAGTTCTGCTGCTTGTTCCGTTCCTTCTCGATGATCTCCGGTGCCGCTTTGCCGACGAAGTTCTCGTTGTTCAGCTTTGCCATCACGCCGCGCAGCTGGCCTTCCAGGCGGTCGATCTCCTTCTGCAGCCGGTCCCGTTCCACGCCGGTGTCGATGAGTCCTTTCAGCGGGATGAAGATCTCCTGTCCGTTCACCACGGAACTGGCGGCATAGCCCGGTTTCGGCAATGCGATGCCGAAGGTCATCTGGTCCAGCCGGAGCAGTTTCTGCAGCGCATTGCGGTTCTGTTCCAGGATCGTCTGCTTCTCGAACTCGTTGCAGCTGGCGACGAAATCGATCGCTTTGGACATCGGGATGTTCATCTCGCTCCGGATCTGGCGCACGGCGGTGATCACGTTCTGGAGGAACTCCATCTGTGTCTCGGCCACCGGGTCGATCTGGTCCTCGGTCTCCTTCACCTGCGGCATCATCGTGCGCATGATCGTCTCATCCGCGGCACGGTCCGCCAGATGACGGAAGATCTCCTCCGTCACATACGGCATGAAGGGGTGGAGGAGCTTCAGCGTCTCTTCGTAGATGCGCAGCGCGCGGGTGACGATGCTCCGTTTCAGGTGGACGTCCGACGTCTCCTGCAGACGGTTCTTCACGAACTCCACATACCAGTCGCAGAAATCCTTCCAGAGGAAGTCGTACAGCAGTTTCACCGCATCGTTCACCCGGAAGTTGTCCATCGCCAGGGTGACATCCTTCACGGTAGAAGCGAACCGCGAGAGGATCCATTTGTCGGAGAGGTCATCGGACGATTTTCCTGATGTCAGAGGTAATTGTCCGTTGTCAATTGGCAATTGATCTCTGTGCATCATCAGGAACCGGCCGGCGTTCCAGATCTTGTTCGCGAAGTTCCGTCCGATCTCGCACTTGTCATTATCGTACAGCACATCCTGTCCGACCGGTGCGATGAAGAGCACCGTGAACCGGAGCGCATCGGCCCCGTACGTGGCGATCACGTCGAGCGGGTCCGGCGAATTGCCGAGCGATTTGCTCATCTTTCGTCCGCTGGCGTCGCGGATGAGGCTCGTGAAATAGACGTGGCGGAACGGCACCTCGCCCTTGAACTCGATCCCGGCCATCACCATGCGGGCCACCCAGAAGAAGATGATGTCCGGAGCGGTGACGAGCACATCGGTCGGATAGAAGTATTTCAGGTCGTCCGATTCCTCCGGCCAGTTGTGGACGGAGAAGGGCCAGAGCCAGGAGGAGAACCAGGTGTCGAGCACATCGTCGTCCTGACGGAGGTCCTCAGCAGTGTAATGCGATCCCTTCGCTTTCAGCCGCTCCGCCGCTTCCTGCAGATTGCGGGCAACGATCACGCTGCCGTCCGGCAGATAGTACGCCGGGATGCGGTGACCCCACCAGAGCTGGCGCGAGATGCACCAGTCGCGGATGTTGGTCATCCAGTGCTCGTACGTCTTCGTGAACCGTTCGGGATAGAACTTGATCTTCCCGTCCTTCACCGCTTTCAGCGCCGGGTCGGCGAGCGGTTTCATCTTGACGAACCACTGGTCGGAGAGATACGGCTCGATGACGGTGTCGCAGCGGTAGCAGTGACCGACGTTGTGCGTGTGGTCCTCGGTCTTCACCAGGAAGTGCTGCTTCTCCAAATCCCGCAACAGTTCGCGGCGGCACTCGTACCGGTCCAGTCCCTGATAGCGTGCCGGCACGTTGCTGTTCATCTTGGCGGAGGTGTCCATCACGATGATCTGCGGCAGGTTCAGCCGGATACCGGTCTGATAGTCGTTCGGATCGTGCGCCGGGGTCACTTTTACCGCACCGGTGCCGAAAGAGGGATCGACGAAATCGTCCGCCACGATCGGGATGACGCGGTTCGCGATCGGCACGATGCAGTGCTTGCCGACGAGGTCCTTGTACCGTTCGTCCTTCGGATTGACCGCCACAGCGGTATCGCCGAGCATCGTTTCGGGACGGGTCGTTGCCACCACGATGAACTCGGAGGAGTTCTCGATGGGATATTTGATGTGCCATAGATGACCGACGCTCTCCACGGCGTTCACCTCGTCGTCGCTCAGCGCCGTCTGCTCGCGCGGGCACCAGTTGACGATGTACTTCCCTTTGTAGATGAGTCCTTTGTCATAGAGCTGGACGAACACTTCCTTCACTGCATTGGAGAGTCCTTCATCCATCGTGAACCGCTCGCGCTCCCAGTCGCACGACACGCCGAGCTTGCGCAGCTGCGTGTTGATCGTTCCGCCGTACTGTGTGCGCCATTCCCACACCCGTTCGATGAACTTCTCGCGTCCCAGCTCGCGAAGGGATGTCCCTTCCTTGCGCAGCGCCTTCTCCACCACGTTCTGGGTGGCGATGCCGGCATGGTCCGTACCGGGGATCCAGCAGGCTTCGAAGCCCTGCATCCGTTTCCAGCGGGTGAAGACATCCTGCAGCGTATTGTTCAGGATGTGCCCCATGTGCAGGATGCCGGTGATGTTCGGCGGTGGGATGACGATGGTGTGCGGCGTTTTGTCCGGGTTGAGGGAAGCGTGGAAGAATCCGCTCGATTCCCACCAGTGATAGATCTTGTCTTCGACCTCTTGAGGATTGTATTGTTTTGCGAGTTCTGGCATTCCGGTTCTTCTGTCGATTGAATGATGATGATTGGCCGGCCGCAGCGCAGCCGGTGGTGAACGGTCCGTGACCGGCCCGCGGCGGTATCAGCCGCAGGTCTTTTCGATCTGATGCAGGATGTACTCCCCGACCATCTCGTACGGGAAGATGATCTCCGTGGCTCCCGCGCTCCGCAGTTCCTCGGCCTGGGCGGTCGTATCCGCCGTGGCGATGATGACGGCGGAGGGTGAGAGCATCCGGCAGAGTTTCACGATCTGTTTGTTGCTGGTCCCTTTCAGCAGCAGGTCCGGCAGGGTGGAGATGATCATGGACGCGGACCCGACATGGGTATGCTGCAGCGTATCATAACTGCTGATGTCCCCGAAGATGCCGGTCATCCCTTCCGCATTCACTTCCCTCAGGATCTCCGTGTTGAAATCGATCACAAGCACCTTCTGCAGCATGGAGGGATTATGCTCCTTGATCCTGTTCACCAGCGCGCGCGCCGCGCGGTGGAATCCGAGGATCACGATCGGATGGCCTCCGTGTCCTTCGGCAGCATCGTCCTTCTCCTGCGCCGACCGCAGTCCGATGCCGCGGATGACCCGTTCGTAGAAGGTATAGACCTGATGGTTGTATTTGATGGCGTACGATGAGATGATGGAACTGAACGCCATGGCATAGATCAGCAGTGCCACCAGCTCTTCGCGCACATGACCGTATCCGATGCCGAGGGCGGCGATCACCAGCGAGAACTCGCTGATCTGCGCGAGGTTCAGACTGGTGATGAAACTCGTCCGCCGTCCGCCGCCGGTGACGGAGAGGAGCGGATAGACCGTGGCGAAGCGCGACAGGAAGATGAAACCGACAAGGACGGACGCCATGATGATGATGTCCTGGGTCGGGACCACCATCTTCATCCCGAGGGAGATGAAGAAGAGGGTCAGGAAGAAATCACGGAGCGGCAGCGTCTTGGCGGTGACATGGATGCTGTACGGATAGGAGGAGATGGCGATACCGGCCACGAGTGCGCCCATCTCTTTGGACAGTCCCAGATAGCCGGCAGAGAATGCCACAAAGGAACACCAGCCGATCGACATCAGCACCACCATCTCCGGTGCGTTCACGATGCTTTCAAAGATGTACTTCAGCACGTACCGGCTGAAGAGGAGTCCGGCGACCACCAGCACGATGGTCTTGATGATCGCGACCACGATGGCCGGCAGGTACGGATTGGCGAGGTTCGGCTGCATCGCCAGCAGCAGGATCGCCCACACATCCTGGATGATCAGGATGCCGAGCGTGATCCGGCCGTGGAGCGTATCCGATTCGAACTTGTCATAGAGGATCTTCACGACGATCGCCGTGCTGCTCAGCGCACAGAGCAGAGCAAGATAGAGACCCTCCAGGTTCCCGCCCTGGAATCCGTAATTGAACAGGGAAAAGAAGGCGACCCCCAGCAGTACGCAGAGGACGAATTGTCCGATGCCGGTCACGATGAGCTGCCGGCCGGACGAGAGGAGTTTCTGCGGATTCATCTCCAGGCCGATGATGAACAGCAGCAGGATCAATCCGATCTCGGAGATGATCTCGATGCTCTCCGCATCCGTCACCAGTCCGAGACCGATCTGCGGTCCGATGATGGCGCCGGTGACAAGGTATCCCAGGATGATCGGCTGCTTCAGCTTGTGCGTGATGAACCCGATCACCGTGGAGGCGATGACAGCGATACCGATATCGTACAATAGACCGTGCAAAGGACCTCGGGGGATGGAGTGTTATTGAACAGAATGACGGATGGAGCCGACGCCGGGAATGACCGCTTCCAGCACATCGCCCGGAACGACCTGCGCCACACCTTCCGGCGTGCCGGTGTAGATGATGTCCCCTTCACACAACGTGAAGATGGAGGAGAGATAGGCGATCAGCACATCCACGCGGAAGATCATATGTTCGGTGGAGGAGCGCTGACGGACTGTACCGTTCACCGACAGCGAGATCTCCAGTGCATGCGGATCGGGAACGGAGGATGCCGCGACGAACGGGGAGAGCGGAGCGGAGGTATCGAATCCTTTTGACACGGCCCACGGATTCCCCGCCTTCTTCGCTTCGGACTGCCGGTCACGCATCGTCATGTCCAGTCCCACACCGTACCCCGCCACATGCCGCATCGCGGTGGCGAGCGGGATGTTCTTTCCGCCGGTGCCGATGAGCACCGTCAGTTCCACTTCGTGATGCACATTGGAGGACATTGCCGGGATGATGATCGGGTCGCCGTTGCTGATCACGGCGGAGTTCGGTTTCAGGAAGATGACCGGTTCCTTCGGGACGTCGCCGCCCATTTCTTTGGCATGGTCAGCGTAATTCTTTCCGATACAATAGATGGTGTTGATGCGGAACTCTCGGTTCTCGGGGAGCAGTCGTGTGGTTTTCATATGAAAGAATATAAAAAAACTGCAGGAGAATTGAAATAACTATGAAAGTCACTGATTTTTGAGTAATTTTGAATCCGAGAACGATCATGCACCGGCATTCCATCCCTCCGCCGGTTCCAGGAACCCATCCGAAAGGTGAATACCGTGGCTTCAACGTACAAAAAAGCAGGTGTGGACATCGACGCTGGCGAAGCGGTCGTCCACAGGATCAAACGCTCCGTCCGCTCCACCTTCACGAAGAACGTGCTGACCGATATCGGCATGTTCGGTGCCTTCTATGAAGCCTCCTTCCCCGGCATGCGGCGCCCGGTGCTGGTCTCCAGTGTGGACGGCGTCGGAACGAAGCTGAAGGTCGCGTTCGCCATGAAACGCTACGATACGGTCGGACAGGACCTGGTGAACCATTGCGTGAACGACATCGCCGTCTGCGGAGCGGAACCGCTCTATTTTATGGATTACTTCGCCACCGGCAAACTGGCCCCCTCCGTGGCAGCGGATGTCATTGGTGGGTTCGCCGTAGCCTGCAAACAGAACGGCTGTTCCATCATCGGGGGTGAGACCGCCGAGATGCCCGGGTTCTATCCGAAAGGGGAGTTCGACATCGCCGGGACCATCGTCGGCGTGGTGGAGAAATCGAAGATCGTCAACGGGAAAGGGATCAAAAAAGGGGATGTGCTGATCGGGCTTCCCTCCACCGGACTCCATACGAACGGCTACTCCCTGGCCCGGCATGTGCTGCTGCCGAAGTATTCCCTGAAGAAACGGTTCGCGGAACTGGACGGCACCCTCGGTGACGCACTGCTGGCGGTCCACCGCTCCTATCTGAAGCCGATCAAAGCGCTCACGACCAAAGGATTGGTCCAGGGGATGTCCCACATTACCGGCGGAGGCATCATCGGGAATACGATGCGCATCGTTCCCAAAGGACTCTCGCTGAAGATCGACTGGTTCGCCTGGCAGCGTCCGTTCCTCTATGATCTGATCCAGTCGGTTGGCCGGGTGCCGGAGTATGATATGACCAGGACGTTCAATCTGGGGATCGGACTGGTCTTCATCGTCCGGAAGAAGGATGCACACACAGCGCTGACGCTGTTGAAGAAACAGAAGGAGGAACCGGTGGTGATGGGAGAGGTGGTCTGAGCGCGGGGTGGTAAGGGATTGAACATTGAACAGCGGCCCTATTCCGGAACGGAGTGAGCCGCTGTTCTGTTATTCGGCACCGTTCTTGTACTCGATCATCTTCAGGCTGTCGATCTGCCGGGTGACATCGTGGATGAACATCTTCCAGACCTGCGGATCGTTGGAAAGCACTTCCACCTGTCTCTTGAACTCAGCCTGGTCCAGTCCCCGCTCGGTGAAGAAACTGCGGACATTCACCTGGTAGGTGGAATCGGGGACCTTCTGTTCCATCTTCATCTTCTCATAGAGCATGGTCAGGTCCACGTAGGTCTTCACGAACTTCTCGGAATAGCTCCGTTTCGGTTCCGAGATACAGCCGGCCAGCAGCACTGCGGCAGCGACTGCTGATATTGTCAACGTTTTCAATGGGTGGGATGGGAAGGTTCGCGTCACGGTCAATCTCTTTCCTTGATTATGTAGCCCAATCTTTCTATATTTGTTCCACTTTTATAACAAAATCACTCAATTTTCCCTCAAAGTAAAGGATTTTCCCAGCGTTATGGCGACTACTGCAGATCTGAAGAACGGCGTTTTCATCCGGTTTAACGGCGAATTACACATCGTGGAAGAGCATCAGCACCGCACTCCCGGTAACCTCCGGGCATTCTACCAGGTAAAGATGCGCAACATGCGCCATGGACGCGTGGTGGAGAACCGCTTCCGTTCCGGCGAGGAGATCGAGCTTGTCCGCGTAGAGCGGAAGAAGTTCTCGTACCTGTATCATGACGGACAGAGCTTCAATTTCATGGACCAGGAGACCTTCGAGCAGATCCCGGTGGAGGAATCACTCCTCGGCGACGGCGCCAACTACCTGAAGGAAGGGGAGATCGTCGAGATCATGTTCGACGGCACCCAGCCGGTCGGTGCGGAACTGCCGTTCAACGTCAACCTGAAAGTGATCGAGACGGTCCCCGGCGTGAAGGGGGATACCGCCACCGGTGCCACCAAGCCGGCGAAGATGGAATCGGGCGCCACCGTCAACGTGCCGCTCTTCATCAACGAAGGGGATGTGATCAAAGTGGATGTGCGGACCGGGCAGTACCTGGAGCGCGTGAAACAGTAAGACTCTCACCATTCATCCAAAATTCTCGGAGTTTCAATGGACTTAAAATACGTCAAGCAGCTGCTGGAGATGGTTGAAAAGAGCGCTGTGAACGAGATCGAGCTGGAGGAGAAGGGGAACAAGATCAGGATCACCAAGTCGGCACCGCAGAACGTCGTCTCCGCACAGGCGTATCCGATGGCGATGCCCGCCGCCGCTGCACCTGCGCCGGCCGCTCCCGCCGCCGCTGCTCCCGCCGCCGCACCCAAAGCTCCCGCTGCTGATGCCAAGAAGTACAACGAAGTGAAATCCCCCATCGTCGGCACCTTCTACCGCTCCCCGTCGCCGGATGCCGCTCCCTATGTGGAGGTCGGTGCCAAGGTGAAGCAGGGACAGGTGCTCTGCATCGTGGAAGCGATGAAGCTGATGAACGAGATCGAGAGCGATACCACCGGTACCATCGTGAAGATCAACGTCGAGAACGGGAAACCGGTCGAATACGGCCAGGTCCTCTTCTTGGTCGAACCGTAAACTGTCTATCCGCACCGGCGGCCCGCGTGCCGCCCGCGGATCGTTATCCTGGAGCAACGGAGTGATCAAAAAAGTACTCATAGCCAACCGCGGCGAGATCGCCCTGCGTATCATCCGCGCCTGTAAGGAGATGGGCATCCGTACCGTCGCCGTCTATTCCGAAGCGGACCGGTATTCCCTCCATGTCCGCTTCGCCGACGAAGCGATCTGCATCGGACCCGCCCCCAGCAAGGAAAGTTACCTCAAGATCCCCCGCATCATGGCCGCCGCCGAAGTGACCGGCGCGGACGCCATCCACCCCGGCTACGGTTTCCTGGCAGAGAATGCCGCGTTCGCCGAGATCTGCATCTCCTCCGGCATCACCTTCATCGGACCGACGCCGGAGATGATCAATGCCATGGGGGACAAGGCGTTCGCGAAGGATACCATGCGCAAAGCGAATGTGCCGGTGGTGCCGGGCAGCGACGGCATCATCAAGGATGCCGCCGAAGCGAAACGCCTGGCGAAGGAGATCGGCCTGCCGGTTATTATCAAAGCGACCGCCGGCGGCGGAGGACGCGGCATGCGTATCGTCCGCGACCTGGATGAGGTGGAGAAATCGTTCAATACCGCCAGCGCCGAAGCGGAATCCGCCTTCGGGAACGGCGGCTGCTACATCGAGAAGTACCTCGAGGAGCCGCGGCATATCGAGATCCAGCTGCTCGGCGACCAGTACGGCAATGTGATCCACCTGGGCGAGCGTGACTGCTCCGTGCAGCGCCGCCATCAGAAGCTCATCGAAGAATCCCCCTCGCCCGCCGTCGATGCGGCGCTCCGCGAGAAGATGGGGGCTGCCGCGGTCCGCGGTGCCAAGAGCGTGAAGTACCTCGGCGCCGGCACCATCGAATTCCTGCTGGACAAGCACGGCAACTTCTATTTCATGGAGATGAACACCCGTATCCAGGTGGAACACTGCGTCACCGAGATGGTGACCGGCGTCGACCTGGTGAAGGAACAGATCAACATCGCCAACGGCAAGAAGCTCAGCACGAAAGCGGTGAAGATGAACGGCCATGCGATCGAATGCCGGCTGAACGCGGAGGATCCGAACCACGATTTCCGTCCGTCCCCCGGCAAGATCACCAGCCTCCATTTCCCCGGCGGCAACGGCGTCCGGATCGACTCGCATGTCTATGCGGACTATCAGATCCCGCCGTTCTATGATTCCATGATCGGCAAGCTGATCGTGCACGGCCGCACCCGCGAGGAAGCGATCGACAAGATCGCCATGGCGCTGGACGAGACCATCATCGAAGGCATCAGCACCAC
>JABWAK010000109.1 GCA_013361065.1 Bacteroidota bacterium | reverse complement strand
GTGATCGAACAGGAGATCCCGTTCGCTGTGAAACGGACCTTTTACATCTATGGTGTGGATGACTCCGTCCGCGGCGGCCACCGGCACCATACCACGTACCAGGCCTGCATCTGTGTGCACGGCAGCTGTATCGTCTCCAACAATGACGGCGTTCTCAAACAGGAATTCATCCTCGACCAGCCGAACAAGTGCCTCATCCTGGAGCCGCGGGACTGGCATACGATGCATCACTTCACACCGGATGCCGTCTTCCTCGTCTTCGCATCCGAACCCTACGATCCCAAGGATTATATCTACGAGCAGTATCCATGATCGACTATGAGAATCTGAGGAAAGCGAACGAACCGTTCTTCGATGAGTACCGGCGGTCGTTCTCCAGGCTGCTGGACAGCGGCTGGTTCATCCTGGGCAATGCCGTGAAGAAGTTCGAAACCGAGTTCGCGGCGTACAACGGGAACAAAGAATGTATCGGTGTGGCGAACGGACTCGATGCATTGATCCTCTGTCTGCGTGCACTGAAGTTCGAGAAGGGGAGCGAGGTCATCGTTCCGTCCAACACATACATCGCCACGATCCTCTCCATCCTGCAGTGCGATCTTGTGCCGGTGCTGGTGGAGCCGGACATTGCTACCTACAACATCGACCCCTCGCGGATCGCAGCAGCGATCACGCCGAGGACGAAAGCGGTCATGGTCGTACATCTCTACGGCAAGGCATGCGCGATGGATCCCATCATGGAGATCGTGCGCACACATGGTCTTGCACTCATCGAGGATTGTGCACAGTCGCACGGGGCGCGGTACAAAGGACGGATGACCGGCACGTTCGGGTACGGTGCTTTCAGTTTCTATCCCACGAAGAACCTGGGGTGCCTGGGGGATGGGGGAGCAGTCACTACCGATGATGCGGAATTCGCCCGTGCGATCCGGATGCTGCGGAATTACGGATCCGAAAAGAAGTATTATAACGAAGTGGTCGGATACAATTCACGGCTGGATGAGGTCCAGGCCGGTTTCCTGTCAGTGAAGCTGGGCCATCTGGATGCGATCACTGAACATAAGCGGGCTCTGGCAGCGCTCTATCAGGAAGGTTTGAAGGAGGATTTCATCAAACCGCAGTTCCATCCGGACCATTTCGACGTCTTCCATATCTACAACATCCGACACCCCCGCCGGGACGCGTTGAAGGAGTATCTGCTGACGAACGGCATCAGGACGGAAGTGCATTATCCCGTTCCGCCGCACAAGCAGAGGGCGATGGACGGTGTTCTCGTGCGCGGGGAGTTCCCGATCTCGGAAGAGATCCACGCAACAACGCTCAGTCTCCCGATCTCGTATTGTCACATGGAAAGTGATGTCCGGCAGGTGATCGAGGTGATGAACCGGTTCTGATCAGCGGAGACGGTCCAGCAGGAGGGAGAGCTGACCGGCGATCGATCCACGGCTGTAACGCCGTGCGGCATCAGGATCGGGCGTGACCTTCTGGACTCGCTGCAGGATATCGTCGCTGTCGTAGTGATACGGGAACAACAGGCCGGCATCCGCACCCTTTAATATCTCCGCCACTTCCTCATTATCATCGCCGAAGGCGATGATGCGGTTCCCCGTACGCAGATACTCGAACAGTTTTCCCGGCACGTGACGCTTCTCGGTCGCACAGACCAGCAGATAGGTCGCATTCCGCATCTCCTGTACCGCCTGTTGATACGGCAGGAAGCCGATGAAATCGGTATGGCCGGTCAGGCCCGCATCAGCGATCGCTCGTTTGATGCCGGGACTCACCGTGCCGGCGAACCGCAGTCTGATCCTCCTGCCGCGTGCGATCTCCTTCGCTACTGCGCTCCACAATCCTGCAGGATTCTGATAGTCGAAGATATTCCCGGCATGCAGCAGGACCTCCGTATCGTGTGTAGTCGTCGTTACCGGTCCGGTGAAATTCTCCTCGTTATACCCCCAATATAGAACGCTCGACCGCTGCTCCAGCCACGGATACTTCTTCAGATACTCGTTGCGCGCACTGTTCGTTACGAAAACGGTATGTGCCGCATGCCGGAGCGTGGTACGTTCGAAGCGGTTGTCCAGCGCGAGGGTCAGCGGGTTGCGCTTGAACTCCTTGTAATAGACGATATCGACCCACGGATCGATGAGCACAGGAATATGCGGAATGCCAAACTTACGGCTGAGCCTCTTGCCGATCAGATGGGAGGAGTGCGGGGGACCGATGGAGATGATGACATCAGGACGATCCTCCATGATCATCCGGGAACCGCCGCCGACCGCGGAGAGCATCCAGCCGATGCGGGCATCCGGTACGAACAGGTTCATGCGGATCCAGATGGCGAGCCGATGCCGCCAGTCCGTATTCTTCAACGAGATGGTCTCGGAGGCGATGAGCGGAGCATCGCTCTTCTTGCCAAGGAAGGAACGATAGAGCGAGAACGGTTCGTTCGCTGCTGTCTTGACCACGCGCAGCGAGGGGTCGATCTCGGCGAGCAGACTCTCATCGGTGTGGGAGAAGGAATCCTCGTCCACCGTCAGCACGCTTGGCTGCCAGCCGTGACGGGGAAGATGCTTGATGATGTACAGGGGCCAGTGCAGGGATGCTTTCCCGGAAGGGGGCCAGAAGTACGAGATGACAAGGACCTTCTTCATCGTTCAGTTCTGCCGGAGCCACAGATCGGCGATCTTCTCACCTTTCCACTGCAGGTCCAGCAACAGGTCGCAGACCTCGCGGACCGCGCCATGGCCACCGTCGCAGGAGCAGACGTAATCCGCCACCTTCTTGTTGACGACGGTGGCGTTCGCCGGTGCGGCGGCAAAGCCGACCTTCTTCAATACCGGAATATCATTGATGTCATCACCGATGAACGCGATCTCCTCCCAGGAGAGACCATACTTCGCCATCAGGGACTCCACAGCTGCCACTTTGTGAGTGACCCCCTGGTGGAGATCGGTCACTTTGAGCCGTTCTGCCCGCCGTTCGACGATCTTCGTCTTCTCCGTGGTCACGATCGCCACGCGGTAGCCTGCTTTCTGCAGCAGAACGATGCCCATACCGTCCCGGATGTTGAACTTCTTCAGTTCGATCCCTTCATCGGAATAATATGCGCCGCCGTCGGTGAGGACGCCGTCCACATCCGAGACGAGCATCTTGATCTTCTTCAGTTTCGCGGTGAGCCGTGCTGATGCCATGGAGCCTTCCTTGGGAATGATCGCATAAACTACGAAAATATTGGTTCATCCCAAAACGATGCACCATCTTGGTGAAATTATCGGTACATTTCCCACATGAATATTGCGGTCATTTCTGATATCCATGGCAATGCAGAAGCGCTGCAGAGCACGCTGGAAATGCTTGTTCAACACGAGGTCGGTGCGGTGTACTGTCTGGGTGATGTGGTCGGGTACGGTGCCAGTCCCAATGAATGTGTCGATCTGCTCCGCGCGCGAAACGTACGAACGATCGCGGGCAATCACGACAAGGCAGTGCTGGGTGAGATCCCCGTTGAGGACTTCAGTGTTGTTGCGCAGGAGGCGGTCCGCTGGACGCAGGGGGTCATCACCGGTCCGACCAGGGAGTTCCTTGCATCGCTACCGATGTCCTTTATTGCCCATCAGGCCCAGTTCGTCCATAGCTCGCCCGACACACCGGAAGCATTCCGCTATCTTCTGTCCATCGGCCATGCACTCGAAAGTTTCCCGGCAATGACCGAACATCTCTGTTTTGTGGGACATACCCACCGGCCGGCGGTGTTCTGCGAGGATGGCTCGACCGGCACCGTGTCGGGTACCGTTCGCTCCATCATCAACGTCGGCAGTGTCGGTCAGCCAAGGGATGGTGATCCCCGTAGTTGTTGTGTGTTGTTCGATACAGAGAAGCGCACCGTGAGATACCTCCGGACGGAGTATGATGTTGCGGCGGCGCAGCGACGGATCCTGGAAGCAGGACTTCCGCCTAAGCTTGCCGTTCGATTGGAGAGCGGTATTTAAAATGCGAAACCCCGGTCATCGACACCGGGGTTTCCCTTTTTAGATACCTCGAAGAGGATCAGAGGATCGGTTTGAACTCATCAGCGAACCGCTGTTTCGGCTGAAGGCCGAGTAGCCGCTTCACGATCGTTCCGTTCTTGTCCAGGTAGAATGTGGTCGGATATCCGCGGAGGGATCCGATGGCGCGCTGAAGGTCCCCATTGTTATCCACGACGATCTGATACGGCACCTTGAACTTCGCCGTGAACTCGGTCACTAATTCCATCGCATCATCACCCTGGTCCGCCGACACGCCGATGAAGAGGGCGCCCTGTTTGGACAGTTCGCGGTGCAGTTCCACAAGGTCCGGGGTCTCCTTCACGCAGGGACCGCACCACGTGGCCCAGAAATTCACCAGGACCGGTCTCCCTTTCGAGATCTCGCTGAACGAAACGGTCTTGCCGGAGGCGTCACGCCAGGTGAAATCCGGCAACCGGTCGGACGGTGCTTTCGGCTCGGTGCTGACGAGCAGGGAGACATTCCCTTTGTAGACCGGTGCTGAGGAAGTCGTATTCGGGGGATTCTTGGTCTGGCATGCAGTGAGGGAGACCACCAGAAGAAGCAACGTGCTGAGTCGTATCATCGTCCGGAATTCTCCGATAACAGTGCGATCATCTCATCCTTCTTCATTGTGCTCACGGCAGAGCAGAGCGTGTTGTTCACTTGCCACATCACAACGGTCACGCCGTTCGGTTCTTCGCGCACATACCAGCCGGTCTTCTGCAGATCGCTCTTGGCATCCTCCGGAAGCATCAGGGCGGTCCCCTGCATCGCTTCGTTCATGTCCGCCTGATAGATATACAGTGTACCTTTGGTGCCGACCTGGTAGACAACATGGGCAAGTTTGATGCCGTTGAAACTGGAGAGCACACCGGCACAGGAATTACAATCCTTCATCTTCGGCACGATGACATCGAACGGAACCTCTTTGGCGAGGAAGGAACGGACATCCTCCTCGGAGCTGACCAGCTGCGGTTTGATGGCTCCGCCGATCACCGCCTGGTAGTTCTTCAGGGATTGGGAGAGGATGTTCGCCTCATCGGCAGCGCCGGGGGCATCCGGGGTGACAAGGGAGTAGATCCCCACGCCGATGAAGGCGACCATCACCACCGCGATCACGGGGTTCAACCGGAAACCGAAGAGTTTGCGGAACCAGGATGATCCGGACCGGTTCAGTGTAGCGTTGATGATACTATAATAGACATCCGCCGGCACACTCTCGCGTTTCAGCTTATCGTGCACCGCCTGCTTCGTCGCCTGCATGGAGCGGTATTCGAAACTGCAATGCGGACAGACGGCAGCATGCTGCATCAGCTCGCTGGTGCGCTCTTCCGGGAGTCGTCGGTCGACGATCTCACAGACGCATTCTCTGAATTCACTGCAATTCACTGGAGTACCTTCGTTGCTCTGTTAGTCGTTCTTCTCTTTTTTGATGAAGCCGCGTTGTTTGGCGTACTCATACAGATGAGCATACAGCAGTTTTCGTCCCCGGTGAAGCCGGGACCGAACCGTACCGACCGGTACCTGCAGGAACTCGGCGATCTCTTCGTATGCGAGACCCTCGATATCACACAGGATCACCACGGTCCGGAACTCCTCCGGTAACGATTCGAGCGCCTTGGAGACATCATCGTCCAGCAACTGGCCGAACATCTTCTCCTGCAGGTCGTTATCGTCGGAATTCTGGTCCCGGATCAGGTTGTAGAATCCCTCGATCTCATCGTAATCGACCTTGTCCGGCTCCTTCGATTCCTTCCGGTAGAGGTTGATGTACGTATTCTTCATTATCCTGAACAGCCATGCCCGCAAGTTCGTTCCTTGTTCGAACTTGTCCCAGAACCGGTATGCCTTCAGGAAGGTCTCCTGCAGCAGATCGTTCGCATCGTCCCGGTTCCCGGTCATCCGCAGGGCATAATTGTACAGCACCTCCATATGGGGGAGGGTCTGCTGTTCGAATTCCTTATGCAGCGGATTCGACGGTATGACGGCAGCAAGAAGAGGGAGCATTGGATGTCCGCGTTCCTGCCGCCGATGAGATAACAACGGCAGTCCGCAGCATAGTTCCGTGAATGTAGGATTTGTGTGCTCCAACTTACCAAAAACTTGAGTGAATTACAATGGAAACGGCCGTTGCTGTTCCTGATTGTAACTGGCCTCAATTTACGGTACATTCTTGGATTCTATTGTTGTCCATCCGTCTGCTCCTATGCTAAAGTTCGGATCCATAGCGTTTCTCCTGTTCCCACTCCTTGCGTTCGCCAATAACGGTAAGCTGGAAGGCCGTGTCACGGACAAAGCGTCCGGTGACGGCCTTCCGAGTGCGGTGGTACGTCTAGCCGGGACCCGCTACGGCACAGTGACCGATCAGGAAGGTTTCTACGTACTGTCCGGTCTACCGTCCGGCACCTATGATGTGGAGGTCTCGCTGCTGGGATACCGCAAGGTGCTCATCACCCAGGTGCAGATCGTCTCGCTGCGGCCGACGCGCATCGATGTGAAGCTGGAAGCCTCCGCCATCGATCTGCAGGGAGTGGAGATCATCGCCAACCGCCAGTTCATCCAGCGCGATGTTCCGGCGACCGCGTATGCCATCTCATCGCTCAAGCTGGACCAACTGCCGGTGACATCGGTGAAGGATGTGATGGCGCTGCAGCCCGGCGTGACGATCGAAGGGAATGTGCGGGGCGGTAAGACGCAGGAAGTGCTCTATCTTATCGACGGGATGCCGGTGCAGGACCTGATGAAGGGCGGTTCCTCTGCGGATATCCCGAAGAGCGCGATCTCCGAGATCAACATCTACACCGGCGGATTCGATGTGGAGTACGGGAATGCACTCTCCGGTGTGGTGAACATCATGACGAAATCGGGCGACAATGAACGGTTCACCGGACTGCGCATCGAGAAGGATGACTGGTTCGCCGGAGACTGGAACCGTCAGATCAGCAAACGATTCGAATCGGAACTCTTCACGCGCGGTGCGGTGATCGACGACCAGCTCTATTATTTCACCGCGCACACGCTCCGGTTGTCGGATGGGGAGTGGTGGCAGGATGCTCAATGGTTCTTCCCGTCGCCGATGAACAAGGACTATATGGGGATCGGCAAGCTCGATTATATGATGGGTTCGAACACCCGTATTGCATTCCATGCCATCTATAATCACAGCCGCTGGCGCGACTATGAATTCACCTGGCGGTATAACCTCTCCGGTCTTCCGGAACGGGAGAAGAACACACTGCGGCTGGGACTGACGGTCACCGATTCGCCCCTCCGGAACCTCTCGTACAACCTGCAGCTCACCTATTCTCTGCTGCACAGCCACATCGGACCGGAATCCGCCGCCGGGATGACCATCGACCCCTATCAGTACGACATCTATCTCCGTTACATCCTGAAGGGCACCCGGAATTGGTGGGCCGATTCCAAACAGCGCATTTATACCGCCAAAGGTATCGTGACGTACGAACTGGACAAGACCCACTTGTTCAAACTGGGCGGCGAAGTGAACCAGTACGATATCACCTCGGACCTGATCAAATACGAGCCGCGGCTGACCTACTTCGGGAAACCGATCGAGACCGAACCGCCGCTCAATTACAGCAATCAGTACTCCTATCTGCCGATGTCCGGCAGCGTGTTCCTGCAGGATAAGATCGAGTTCAAGCGGGACGGTGCCGTGTTCCATGCCGGATTCCGGTGGGACTTCCACGATCCGAAAGCGGAGCGGCCGGTGGTGGAGTTCATCCCGACCCGCGGGAACGAATTCAAGCAGGTCGTCACGGCGACGGCAAAAGCCAGCGTCAAACAACAGTGGAGTCTGCGGACATCCTTCTCCGTTCCGACCGGTCCCTCCAGCATCTTCTATATCAACTTCGGTCAGTTCTTCCAGATGCCGCTGTTCGATTATCTCTATTCCGGCATCAACCCGGTCACGCTGCGGGGATTGTCCAAGAATGTGCTCACCGGCAATCCGGACCTGCAGCCGGAGCGGACCAATGCGTGGGAGATCGGATTCAAACAGCTGCTGAAGAACTCCTACGTCCTGTCGTTGACCTATTTCAAGAAGGTGACCAGCAACCAGGTCGACTCCAAGACGCTCGTGCCGTACGACAGTAAATTCGCCGGTGACTATGGATTCGCATCGTACGTGAACAACGCGCAGGCGAACTCGCAGGGTATAGAAGTGGTGTTCACCCGTGAGACGGATGAGCAGTTCAACAGCAGTCTCTCCTACACCTATATGGTCGCGAAGGGGATCAGCGAGACAGCGGACCAGTCGATCAATTATGCACAATGGGGTTTCGCCGTGGCACCGGTGGAACATCCGCTCAGCTGGGACCAGCGGCACACGGTGAAGATCGACGCGTCGGCGAAACTGCCGCTCGGTCTGACGGCGAACGGTACCGCGATCATCAGCTCCCCGCGTCCGTATACGCATTATCCCACAAGGGACGGATTCACACCGGTCGATCCGACCAAAGAGTTCGTTCCGAACAATGTCCGAATGAAATCGACCATCTTCTCGAATTTCAAGATCTCGCGGGTCTTCACGTTCGAGGAATACTTCACGTCCAAACTGACGGTCTATCTTGACAGCAGGAACTTCATCAACTACCGGAATGTGAAATGGTACGATTCCAACGGTAAGATCGGCGGCGAACTGGGTGACCCGACCGCCTATTATGAACCGCGCCGGACCAGGATCGGTGTTCTATGGGAGTTTTGAGGCAATACAATCTGATGATCCTGATCGCTGTCAGCGGGACCATCACCTCGTTCACCGCCTGCAATGAGTCCCTGCCGCTCCGGAACGATCCGGTGCTGCCGTTGACCGGGAATGTCGAATCGTCCATTTCCTCCGTGTACAAGGGGGACGGGGTCCTGCTGTACCCGGAGATCACCATCTATCCCAAAGTGAAGAATGTTTATGATGAAACGCTTCAGGGGTACGGTGATTTCAAAGGGGAGATCAATGTAACATGGGAGCGCGACACATCCTATACAAAAACGTTCCCTCTGAACAAGAACTCGCTGATGGAGACCAGACGGTACAAGTACGACCCTACCCAGAACGTGCTCACGATGGACCAGGGGGATGAGATCTCCTTCTTTTATAAGTGGAATTTCGTAGCGGACAATGGGAAGCGCGTTGACAGCAATTTCGTCCTCGGTGTGGATGGTTCGTGCTGGAGGATCGAGTACGTATCACGCAGCAGATTCATTCCCGATAGATACGCTTATATTATTTGGAACCCACGGAAATTCTCCGTGGAGCGATTCATTGTTTCCGGATACATCAAACCGTTCAAGGACCTTGCGGCAGTCATCATTCAGCCGTATGTCGTGACGATCGAATATGAGACCTATAAAAAAGGGGATTGCCAGTCCCTTCCATCTCCCCGATGAGACCGTCCGGTTCTTCACACTTGTTGTAGTACTGTGATGCCATGATGTTTCAGACGAGCATATACCGTTCGCACCGTAACGAACAGCGTCCTAGGAAGCAATACATCCTTGGTGTAATGCGACGTTCGTCCGTGGTGTTCTCACTGTGCTTCCTGGTACTCCTTTCTTCATGCACCGAATCACTCCCGCTGCGGGATGATCCGGTGCTGCCGCTGACAGGCACGGTGGGATCGGAGCTGACTTCGTTGTTCCAGAAGGATGGTCCCATGGTGTATTCTGAGATCACTATCTTCCCCAAAGTGAAGAACATCTACGATGAGACGTTGCAGGGATACGGTGATTTCAAAGGAGAGATCAAAGTGGTGTGGGAACGGGATACATCTTTCTCCAAAACATTCATCCTCGACAGGAATTCGCTGACAGAGAACCGGCGGTACAAGTACGATGCCTCCCTCAATGTGCTGACGCTCGATCAGGGCGATGAGATCTCATTCTTCTTCAGATGGAACTTCGTGGACGATAATGGACGGAAGATCGACAGTGCATTCACGCTGAAATTGGATGGCTCATGCTGGAAGATCGTCCGAGTTCCCCGCGGCAAGAATCTCGCCGCCATCTTCTGGAATCCGAGGAAATTCACCGTAGAACGGTTCATTGTCTCCGGATACATCAAGCCGTTCAAAGATCTGGCGGCGGTCATCATCGAGCCCTTGGTCCTGACGGTCGACTATGAGACCTATAAAAAGGACCAATGCCAGTCGATGCCGAATCCGCGGTAGCGTTTTTCAGGGTGCATTCTTTATCTTGTTCATCGTGCAAAGGATGCATATATTATCGCACTTTTCAATCAATACTGGAAGACACCCATGATCATCTCCATACCGAAAGAACCGAAAGAAGAAACGAGGGTCCCCGTCGTTCCGCAGACGGTCGATAAACTGAAGAAAAAAGGGGCTGACATCGTCGTTGAGGCGGGTCTCGGCCGCTCGGTCGGCTTCACCGATGAGGAATACGCCAAGGCCGGCGCGAAGATCGAAACGAGCCGGAAGAAAGTGCTTGCCGCCGGCGATGTGGTGCTGCGTCTGCGGAAACCGGAGCTGAAAGAGATCGGGCTCTCCAAAAAAGGGGCGGTCCACATCAGCTATCTGGACCCGTTCAATGAACCGAAACTGATCGCCGAAATGGCGAAGAAACAGCTCTCCGCCATCTCCATGGAGATGATCCCGCGCTCCACACGCGCACAGAAGATGGATGCACTCAGCTCGCAGGCGAGCCTGGCCGGCTATGCAGCGGTGATCGTGGCGGCGGACTATCTGCGGAAGATCTTCCCGATGATGATGACGCCGGCCGGGACCATCCAGCCGTCGAAAGTGTTCGTCATCGGCGCGGGTGTTGCCGGTCTGCAGGCGATCGCCACGGCGAAGCGTCTCGGTGCCAAGGTCGATGCGTTCGATACGCGTCCTGTGGCGAAGAGCGATGTGCTCTCGCTCGGTGCGAAGTTCGTGGAAGTGGACCTGGGGGAGACCGGACAGACCGCTCAGGGATATGCCAAGGCGCTGACCGAGGAACAGCTGAAGAAACAGCGCGATGTGATGAAACAATACTGCGCACAGGCGGATGTGGTGATCACCACGGCGCAGGTGTTCGGTCGGAAGGCGCCGGTCATCGTCACGGCGGACATGGTCGCCGGGATGCGTCCGGGCAGCGTGATCGTGGACCTGGCGGTGGAGACCGGAGGGAATGTGGAAGGATCGGTCGCCGGCAAAGTGGTAGAGAAGAACGGCGTGATGATCGTCGGCATGAAGAACATGCCGGGCCGCGTCGCACAGAATGCCAGCCTGATGTATTCCAACAACCTGTTCAATCTGCTGGATGAGTTCTGGAACAAGGAAACGAAACAGTTCGAACTGAAACTGGACGATGATATCATCAAGAGCTGCCTGCTGACGCACGGCGGTGCGGTGGTGCATGCGACGTTCCAGCCGAAGAAGGAGGAGAAGAAGAAATGACGCTCGATATCATGACCGTTCTTCCGTTCCTGCTGATGATCTTCGTCGTGGCGATCCTGCTCGGCACTGAGGTCATCTCGAAGGTCCCCTCCATCCTGCATACGCCGCTGATGTCCGGTTCGAATGCGATCTCCGGTATCACGGTGGTGGCAGCACTTGTCGCTGCCGGTGAGGGGCATAACTGGGTCAGCACGATCCTTGGCACGGCCGCTGTTGCATTCGCCATGATCAATGTGGTTGGAGGCTATCTGGTGACCAACCGCATGCTGGAAATGTTCAAGAAGCATGAGGAGCCGAAGAAATGACCTTCCTTGCTGAGCTTATCTATATTATCGCTGCAGTCCTCTTTGTGGTGGGACTGAAGCGGATGAACAAGCCGGCTACGGCGCGCCGCGGTAACCTCATGTCGTCCGTCGGTATGTTCCTTGCCATCATCGGAACATTGATCCATTTTGAGGTCCTCTCACCGGAATATATCCTGAACAACAGC